>DASYXO010000115.1:0-4539 GCA_035934825.1 Casimicrobiaceae bacterium | reverse complement strand
GCAGCGTCGGGTCGTCGGTGGCCGTGATCGACAGCACCCGCAGCTGCGCCGGCCGCGACCCCAGCACGTGGGTCAGCGCCCCCACCAGGCTTTCACCCAGCGTGCCGTGCGCGACGATGAGTACTCCGATCATGGGGGTGGCGAGATGGGTCGCCGCGAAAATGTTAGCACGCGCCGATCAGCGCCGTCGCGAACAGCCCGCCGACATCGAACCCGGTCTGCTCGGAGATCTCGACGAAGCACGTCGGGCTGGTCACGTTGATCTCGGTCAGGAACGACCCGATGACGTCGATGCCCGCGACCAGCATGCCCTCCGCCCACAACGGGCCTGCCAGCGCCTCGCCGATCTCCCGGTCCCGCGCCGACAGCGGCTGCGCCACGCCACGGCCTCCCGCCGCGAGGTTGCCGCGCGTCTCGCCCGGCTTGGGAATGCGCGCGAGCGAATAGGGAACGACCTCACCCCCGATCAGCAGGATGCGCTTGTCGCCGTCGCTGATCTCCGGGATGAAGCGCTGCGCCATCACCGTGCGCGCGCCCTCGTGCGAGACCGTCTCGACGATCACGTTGCGGTTGGGGTCGTCGTGCCGCACGCGGAACACCGACGTCCCCCCCATGCCATCCAGCGGCTTGACGATGACATCGCGATGCTCGTCGATGAAGTCGTCGATGACGCCGGCGTCGCGGGTCACCAGCGTCGGCGCGATGAAATCGCGAAAGCGCGCGATCGCCAGCTTTTCATTGCAGTCGCGGACGGCGCGCGGACGGTTGAAGACCCGCGCCCCTTCGCTTTCCGCGGCCTCGAGCAGGTACGTCGAGTAGACGTATTCCATGTCGAACGGCGGGTCCTTGCGCATCAGCACCGCAGCGTAGTCCTCGAGCGCGCGGGTCTCTGGCTCGCCTGCGGCATACCAGTCCTCGTTGCCGGGGCGCAGCTCCAACGGCCGGGCGCGCCCGCGCGTCGCGCCGTCCTGCCAATGGATGTCACCCTGCTCGAGCGCGTGGACGCGATGTCCGCGCGCCGCGAGCGCACGCATCATCGCCACCGTGCTGTCCTTGTAGGCCTTGACGAGCGGCAGCGGGTCGACGACGAAGGCGAAATCCATGTTCGAGATTGCAGGATGCGGGTCGGAGGGTGATCCTACCTCATCCGTGCACCCGCCCGCGGCGGATCGGGCCGGCCCGGGGCGGCTCAGGCCTGGGCGTCGCGGCCGCTGTCCCGCCAGGGCATCAGATGGATGGCGTCGGCGAGCAGCGAGGCGCCGGCGCGTACCCCGACCGCGAGGCCGTTGCGCTGCGCGACATGCGTGGGGACGCGCAGCGCAATCTGCGCACCGGCCGCGCCGTCGACGGCGAGGCCGACCGTCGTGTCGTCACCGAGCGCCAGACATTCGACGACCCTGCCCGCGACCGGATTCTCGTGCTCCCCGCGCGAAGGCCGGTCACGGCGGTGCAGGACCACGCCGCCGACGGGAATGGTCCACGCGACGCGCGTGCCCACCGCGAACTGCGCCGCCTGCGCGGCCTCCAGCACCATCCCCTGCCATTCGAGCAGCGTGCGTCCCGCCGCCGCGTCCTGTGCTCGAACGACGCCCTCGAACACGTTGCGCAGGTCGACCAGCCGCGCCACCAGCGCGTCCGCGGGCCGCGTGCGAATCTCGTGCGGGGCGCCGATCTGCAGCGTGCGTCCGCGGTGCAGGATGCACATGCGGTCGGCCAGCATCGCCGCCTCGTCGAGGTCGTGGGTCACGAGGACGATCGGCATGGCGAGCTGCCGGCGCAACTCGGCAAGCTCGCGGTAGAGCCTGTGGCGCGTCACGCGGTCGACGGCGGCGAAAGGCTCGTCCAGCAGCAACACCTTCGGATCCCGCGCCAGCGCGCGCGCCATCGCGACGCGCTGCTGCTGGCCGCCGGACAGCTCGGCCGGGCGCCGGTGCTCGAGCCCCGCGAGGTGGACGCTCGCGAGCAGGGCGCGAGCGCGGGGTTCGCGCTCCGCGCGCGCACGATGGCCCAGTGCGGCGACCACGTTGCCCAGCGCACTCATGTGGGGGAACAGCGCGTACTGCTGGAATACCAGGCCGACCGAGCGGCGCTGCGATGAGATCCCGATGCGCCTTTGCGTATCCAGCCAGACCTCGCCCGCGCACTCGATCCTGCCGTCGGGTGGGTGCTCGAGCCCGGCGATGCAGCGCAGGATCGTCGACTTGCCGCTGCCGGAAGGGCCTGTCAGCGCCAGCACCTCGCCGGGGGCGCAATCGAAGGTCGCGGCCAGCGGAATCGGCGCGCGCTGCGCGAGCCGGATGAAAAGCCGGCCCTCAGCCGCCACCCGCAGGCTCCACCCGACGGCTGGTCGAGTACGCGACCGCAATCGCGGCGAGGGACAGCGTCAGCAGCACGGCCGCCATCAGCCCCGCGCTGCGCGTGTCGAAGGCCTGCACCCGGTCGTAGATCGCGATGGCGATGGTTCGGGTCTCGCCGGGAATGTTCCCGCCGACCATCAGCACGACGCCAAATTCGCCCAGCGTGTGGGCGAAGGTCAGCACCATCGCCGACAGTACTCCGGGCCACGCGAGCGGCAGCTCGATCTCGGCGAAGATGCGCCACGGGCTCATGCCGCAGCAGGCGGCCGCCGGCCGGACGTCGGCGGGGATCGCTTCGAATGCGCGCTGCATCGGCTGGATCGCGAACGGCAGGTTGAAGACCAGCGATGCGGTAAGGAGCCCTGCGAAGCTGAAAGCCAGTGGATGGCCGACGACCGCGACGAACGCGCGCCCGAGCGCCGAAGTCGCTCCGAACGCCGAAAGCAGGTAGTAGCCCAGCACCGTCGGTGGCAGGACCAGCGGCATGGCCAGTGCTGCCTCGACGATTCGGCGCGCGGCGAAGCGCTTCCAGGCGAGCACGCGCGCGATCGCCAGCGCGCCAGGCAGCAGCAGCGCCACGGTGCAGCCGGCGAGCTTCAGCGACAGCGCGAGCGCCTGCCATTCCATCATCGGCGGGACCCGGCATCGCCCGGCCGCCGGCCAGCGCGGTCGCGCAAGGCACGGCTCATCGCGCGCCCGCGACCGGCGCTTCGAATCCGTAGCGGTCGAAGATCGCGCGGGCCTCCGGACCCTGCAGGTAGCGGTAGAATCCGCGCGCCGTCGCGCCCGCGTTGTTCAACAGGACCATCCGCTGCATCAGCGGATCGTACATCGACGCCGGCAACAGCACGTAATTGCCGCGCCCGGCGAGCGCCTTTGATCGCAGCAGCGAATAGGCGACGATACCGCCCTGCGCGGCCCCGCTGACCGCGAACTGCGCGGTCTGGCTGATGTTCTCGCCCAGCACCAGCTTCGGCTCGATTGCCCGCCACAACCCCGCGCGCATGAGCGCCTGCCGCGCCGCGCGACCGTAGGGCGCGTGCTCCGGGTTGGCGATCGCGAATTTGTGCAGGGTTCCGTCGGCGAGCGCGCGGGCGACGCCGCGCAGCTGCGGATCGACGTCCACCGGCGATCCCCGCGGGACGAGCAGCGCAAGCCGGCCCACCGCATAGACCACGCCCGCATCGGCGCTGTGCCCTTCGCGCGCGAGGATGTCGACGTACGACTGGTCGGCCGAGAGGAACAGCTCGAACGGGGCGCCATCTTCGATCTGGCGACGGAAATTCCCCGACGAGCCGAACACCAGCCTGAGCTTCTGGCCGGTCTCGCGCGTGAACTGCGCGGCGATGTCCGGCAACGCGAACTGGAGGTCCGCGGCCGCCGCGACGACGGGACCCCCGGCCGTCGGCGCAGCCCACGCAGAGGTCAGCGTCGCGACGGTAAGCAGCCCCGCGATGAACGCGCGGCGCGCCGACATTCGCATCGTTGTGGTCATTCGTCGTATCGCATCGTATATAACGCACTTTGCACGATAGCGCAATGAACGAGGCCCGGAAATGAATGAAATAAATGGGGTCGGAGCTGAATAGATGGGGTCAGCGAATAAATGGGGTCAGAGCTGCAATACGCCGCGATGCCCTGTGCCGTCATGTAGTAACGGGAATCCGTATTACAGCTCTGACCCCATTTATTGCCGCTCTGCGCCCGATTCCCCGCGATTCCGTAGGCGTCAGCGAAGCAGGCTCGCCAACGCGGCGAGATCGGTGGCGCCGGCTTTCGCCGCATTGGCCTCGACGCTGCGATAGCGCCGCACGACTTCCGCGCCGAGCGCGGTAAGGCGCGCGCCACCGCCTCGCGCGCCCCCTGCCTCGGCCGCGACCACCGGCTGCACGAAACATCGATTCATCGTATCGACGAGCAGCCACGCCCGGCGATACGACATGCCGAGCGCCTTTGCCGCGGCACTTATCGAGCCCGTCGCCGCGATCGCCGCGAGCAGATCGACCTTGCCGGGACCCACTGCGATGTCGTCGCCGCTGATGATCCGCAGCCGGAACTGGACTTGGTGCCTGACCTGCCGCATGACGCGTCGAAGGATACCCCCGCGCGGGGCCCGCCCCCCCCCCGGAAACCCGGGACGCGGTGCATCCGGGACGGACCACGTTTTCCTGGAAAACGTGGT
>DASYXO010000102.1:0-3695 GCA_035934825.1 Casimicrobiaceae bacterium | reverse complement strand
CCCTGCCGAGCGCTGGAGCATCGCCAGCAGGTTGAGCGCGTAGGGATCGTTCTGGCTGTAGGCCAGGACTGCCTGGCAGGCCGCCTCCGCCCCGGCGCGATTCCCCTGCCTTGCCAGCTCGACGGCCTGCTGCAGCGCCGTGCCGACCCGATCCACGAATGCGTCGTGGTGGCCCGCCCATTTCGCGTAAATGCGGTCCCGGAACACCGTGAAGCGGGCGTCATCGTGATTTGCCCCCGCGCCCGTTCCCGCAGTGCCGATGTCTGCGCGCCATTCGAACGTCGCGCGCGGCTCGAAGTGGAATCGGGTGTGCTGCGCGCACTGTAGGAAGAAATCCCAATCCTCGAGGATCTCGATCGACTCGTCGAACCGGCAACCAAGCGCGATCAGCTCGCGCGAGAGCAGCGCCATCGACAAGTGGATGGAATTGCGCTCATAGAGCTGTTGCAGCGCGAACGGCTGTCCCAGCGGCAGCATGCTGCCGTCGGACAACCGCACCCGCGCCGACGAATAGATCAGCCGCGCGGCCCCGGCACGATTTCGCGCGCCGACGAGGCTCGACACATGATCGGGGTCGAGGACATCGTCGTCGTCGAGGAAGGTGATCCAATTCCCCGACGAGGCGGCGAGCCCGAGGTTCGCCGCCTGCGGCCGCGATGCCTGACGCGCGGATCGAACCAGACGCAGCGGGTGCATGCCGACGCGATTCGGCGGATCCGGGTGGCCCGATCCGCTCGCACCGACGACCACGACCTCGAGGCGAGGATGGTCCTGCATACCGATGGAATCGAGGGCTGCGCCGAGCGTGGGCCTTGCCATGCTCCGCACGATGACGCTGACGAGCGGTCGCATGACACCATCGGATGCGAGCGCATTCAGCCTCGCAACGCGGCGAGGCAGGCGTCACCCACGCTTTCAACCGTACCCACGCCGTTGACCCGCCGGTAGCGCGGTGCGCGCGGGTCGCCGGTGTGCTCCCAGCGCTCGTAATACGCGATCAGGGGCTCGGTCTGCGAGTGATACACCAAGAGCCGCCTGCGCACCGTGTCTTCCTTGTCGTCCTCGCGCTGGATCAACGCTTCGCCGGTCATGTCGTCCCTGCCGGCGTGCCTGGGCGGCTTGTACTTGACATGATAGCTGCGGCCGGAGCCGACGTGCACGCGTCGACCGCTCATGCGCTCGACGATGGCCGCGTCGGGAACGTCGATCTCGATCACGTAGTCGACGTCGATATGGGCATTGCGCAGCGCCTCCGCCTGGGGAAGCGTCCGGGGCACGCCGTCGAGCAGGTAGCCCGGCCTGCAGTCGGGCGCATGCAGTCGGCGCTTGACGAGTCCGATGACGATTTCGTCGGACACCAGCGTGCCACGGTCCATCAACTCCTTCGCGGCGATGCCCATCGGCGTCCCGGCATTGATCGCCGCCCGCAGCATGTCGCCGGTCGAAATCTGCGGAATGCCGAAGGCGTTGCAGATCAACGCCGCCTGCGTTCCCTTGCCGGCGCCGGGAGGACCGAGCAGTATCAATCGCATGGGGTTTGCCGGTTGCCTGCGGTCGCGGGTGTGCCGCCGATCCTGCGGCGATGCCAGCCCCTCGAACGCGCGGGCTGTCCCTGATTCTCCCCGCTATGGGCGCGCGCGGTCAATCGCCGTCCGATCCCGACGCAGTGCCAAGTAGCGCGCGCACTCGCGCGAGATCCTCGGCGGTGTCGACGCCGGGTGCCGGCGCGCCTGACGCGATCTCGACCACGATCCGGTGCCCGTGCCACAACGCGCGCAACTGCTCCAGGGCCTCGAAGCGCTCGATCGCCGCAGGGGCCAGCACGGGAAACGCCTGCAGGTAACCGACCCGGTACGCATAGAGGCCGTAGTGGCGATAGAGCGGCAGCCCGACGGGGAGGTTGCCGCGATCGGCCGCGAATGCATCGCGCGCCCAGGGTATCGTCGCCCGGCTGAAATAGAGCGCACGCCCGCGCGCGTCGAGCGCTACCTTGACCACGTTCGGATTGAACGCGTCGCGCAGGTCATCGATCGGGTGGCAGGCGGTGGCAATCGATGCGTCTGGATTGGCAGCCAGAAGCTCGGCGATCCGCCGCATCAACACCGGATCGAGCAGTGGCTCGTCGCCTTGCACGTTGACGACGGTCTCGTCGACGGTCAGCCGCAGCGACGCGGCCGCTTCGGCCAGTCGGTCGGTGCCGGTCGGGTGGTCGGCGCGGGTCATGACTGCCTCGATGCCATGTGCGCACAATGCGTCGGCGATGCGGGCATCGTCGGTCGCGACGACGACTCGCCGCGCGCCGCTTTGTCGCGCGCGCTCGGCCACGCGCACGACCATCGGCTTGCCGCCGATGTCGGCCAGCGGCTTGCCGGGGAGGCGCGTCGATGCGTAGCGTGCGGGAATGAGGACGGTGAAGCTCACTCCTTGAGCGCTTCCCATTCCTCGGGCGAGAGCTTGCGCGCCTCCTCCTCGAGCATCACCGGAATGCCTTCGCGGATCGGGTAGGCGAGCCGCGCCGAGCGCGAGATCAGCTCCTGCCGCTCCCGATCAAGGATCAGTGGGCCCTTGGTCACCGGGCACACGAGCATTTCGAGCAGCTTGGGATCCACGCAGCTTCTCCACGACGGCATCGATTAGCGCCGGGTCGATGGACGCCCGGATCGGCAGCATCCACATTCGCGGGTCGCCGAACTCCCGGCATTTTACCGCGTCCTTTTCGGTCATCAGGATGGCGCGTGCGCCCGGGAATGCGACCTCGGCGCGACGATAGTGATGGTGGTCGCCGAACGTATGCGTCCGCGGCTCGAGGCCCAGGCGTTCGAGCTGGTCGAAGAACCGCTGCGGATTCCCGATGCCCGCGATCGCGACCAGGTCCGGACCCCGCAAGTGACCCGAGTCGGTGACGATCGCCGGATCGGCGACGTTGCGCCACGGCTGCGGCTGCTGGGTCATCCGGTAGATGGCGGGACGTCCGCGGCGCGCAAACTCGGGACGGACCCGGTTTTCCGCAGCGGTGCCGGGAAACCCGGGACCGGCCCCGACTCTCGCCTCCCGGCCGGGTCGCGCCGGGTCACGGGCTGGCGCCACAGCGGCGTCGTCGGTCCACAGCTCGACCAGCGCATCGACCGACGCAAGACGCGAGACCGGCTCGCGCAGCGGCCCCGCAGGAAGCAGCAGGCCATTGCCGTTGCCGCGCGCCCCGTCGACGACGGCGATCTCGACATCGCGGTCGAGCGCGTAGTGCTGCAGGCCATCGTCGCAGACGATAACGTCGACCTCGGGATGTGCAGCGAGCAGCGCACCTGCGGCACCGGCGCGACTGCGGCCGACGCACACCGGCGCGCCGGAAGCCGCGAGGATCGGCGGCTCGTCGCCGACGTCGCGCGCGCGGTCGCCCGGTAGCACGACGCGCGGCGCGCGGTCGCGCCGGCCATGGCCGCGGCTGACGATTCCGGGATGGAAGCCCCGCTCGCGCAGCGCGCCCGCCAGCGCGATGACCAGCGGCGTCTTGCCCGACCCGCCTGCCGCGATGTTGCCGACGATCACGACCGGAACCGGCAGGCGCGTCCGGCGCAGCCGGCCCGCGCGATAGGCGGCGCGGCGCATCGCCGAGAGGACACCGAACATCCATGACAGGGGCAGCAGCAGCGCCGCGGGCAGCGTGATACTTGGTCGCCACCACGCGCGCTGTAGCG
>DASYXO010000098.1:0-6597 GCA_035934825.1 Casimicrobiaceae bacterium | reverse complement strand
GCCAGCCAGCATGCGATCGCGCTGGACGACCCGCCCGCGGCCCAGCGCTTCCACCGTCGGCTGGTCAATGCGTACCTGCGCGCCCACGCGCAGGCCGGGGCGCTGCGCCCCGAGCAGCTGCAGGTCGCGATCATCGGCGCCGGCGCCACCGGTGTCGAGCTCGCGGCCGAGTTGCACAACACGACGCGCACGCTGGTGTCCTACGGGCTCGACCGGATCGATCCCGACCGGGACATTCGTCTCATCCTGATCGAGGCCGCCGATCGCATCCTGCCGGCGCTGCCCGAGCGCCTTTCGACCGCGGCCAGCCACCTGCTCGACGGGATGCGCGTCGCTGTGCGCACCGGCGCGCGGGTCGCCGAGGTGCTTCCGGATGGCGTCATGCTCGCCAGCGGCGAGTTGGTCCCCGCGGAACTGGTCGTCTGGGCCGCAGGCGTCAAGGCGCCGGATTTCCTTCGCGGCATCGAGGGGCTGGAGACGAACCGCATCAACCAGCTCGTCGTGAGGGCGACGCTGCAGACGACGCGCGACGACGACATTTTCGCGATCGGCGATTGCGCCGCGGCGCCGTGGCTCGGCAGGGAAGGCGTGGTCGTGCCCCCGCGCGCGCAAGCCGCGCACCAGCAGGCTTCGCACATGGTCGGGCAGATCCGCAATCGCCTGCGCGGGCGCGAGCTGCGGCCGTGGCGATACCGGGATTTCGGATCGCTGGTGTCGCTGGGCGAGTATTCGACGGTCGGCAACCTGATGGGTAGCCTAACGGGGGGCAGCCTGTGGCTGGAGGGTACGTTTGCGCGCATGATGTACCTGTCGCTCTACAAGATGCACGAGTTGGCGCTGCACGGTTTCTGGAAGATGGCGCTGGATACGATCGCGCGGACGATCACGCGGCGCACCGAGCCGCACGTCAAGCTCCACTGAGGCGCCCTGCGACCCGCTCGGTTCCGGGCCGCGGGTCGGCGCGGCGGCGGGTCGGCGTTTCGGCATCCCGGCTGCCAACCGCGGCCTCGCGGTGTATGCTGGCCGGGCGGGTCCGCGGTCGTCGTGCGCGCCGGCGGGCAGCAGGTCCGACTCTCCATCATTGCGGGAGACCTCATGGGTGTCATCGATTCTGTGAAGGACGCGGGCGAGAAGCGGTTCGGGCAGGGCCGGGGGCAATGATGCCCGCCACGCTGCCCGATCGGCCCGCAGCGCCGCTCCCGGCGCAGGTGCCTCTGTGCGCCGTCCCGACCCCGGGGCCAGGCGACGAGGATGACGATGACGACCAGGAATCACCGATCGGCGACCCGCCGGACGACGACTGGGACGAGGACGACTGGGAAGACGACGATGACGATGATGACGACGACGAGGACGAGGACCCGATCCAGGTGTCCCGTTCCTGCGCGCGTCGCGACGGGAACCGCTGAGGGCCGCGAACGGAGAAGCAATGTACGCACAGATGGTCGACACCGGCGTCAGCAAGGTCCGTGACGCCGCGGAGATGACGCCGGAGGAGCGCGCTTTCCAGGACCGCATCGACGCCGACGTCAAGGTCGAGCCCAAGGACTGGATGCCCGAGGCGTACCGCAGGACGCTGATCCGCCAGATCCAGCAACACGCGCATTCGGAGATCGTCGGCATGCTGCCCGAGGGAAACTGGATCACGCGTGCGCCGTCGCTGCAGCGCAAGGCGACGCTGATGGCGAAGGTGCAGGACGAAGGCGGCCACGGGCTCTACCTCTACTGCGCGGCCGAGACCCTGGGCGTGTCGCGCGACGCGATGGTCGCCGACCTTCACGCCGGCAAGGTGAAGTACTCGTCGATCTTCAACTACCCGACGCTGACCTGGGCCGATATCGGCACGATCGGGTGGCTGGTCGACGGCGCCGCGATCATGAACCAGATTCCGTTGTGCCGATGCAGCTACGGTCCCTACGCAAGGGCGATGGTCCGCGTCTGCAAGGAGGAGTCGTTCCACCAGCGCCAGGGCTACGACGTCATGCTTGCGCTCTGTCGCGGCACGCCCGCGCAGAAAGCGATGGCGCAGGACGCGCTGAATCGCTGGTGGTGGCCTTCGCTGATGATGTTCGGCCCGCCGGACGTGGCGAGCGTGCACAGCGCGCAGTCGGCACGGTGGAAGATCAAGCTCCTGTCGAACGACGAGTTGCGCCAGCGCTTCGTCGACCAGACGGTGCCGCAGGCCGATTACCTGGGGCTCGAGATTCCCGACGACCGGCTCGCGTGGAACGCCGAGCGCGGCCACTACGACTTCGGGGAGATCGACTGGCTGGAGTTCCACGAGGTCATCAAGGGTAACGGCCCGTGCAACCGGGAGCGGGTGCAGACGAGGATCAAGGCGTGGGAAGAAGGGGCCTGGGTGCGCGAGGCAGCGCTGGCATGCGCCGAGAAGCACGCCGCGCGCGAACGCCAGGCGGCATGATCACGACGCCCGCACCCCGACCCTCTCCCGCCTGCGGGAGAGGAAGCCGAGCGAATGCGGGGCGGGTGAGGGGAATCGAGGAGGCGAAATGAGCAGCGAATGGCCATTGTGGGAGGTCTTCATACGCTCGCAACATGGATTGGCGCACAAGCACGTCGGCAGCCTGCACGCGGTGGATGCGCAGACGGCGATCCGGAACGCCCGTGACGTGTACACGCGGCGCAACGAGGGCATCTCGATCTGGGTGGCCCGGTCGGCGGACATCCATGCCTCGTCTCCCGGCGACAGGGAGGCGCTGTTCGAGCCGTCCAACGACAAGGTCTACCGGCATCCCACGTTCTTTCCGATGCCCGATGAAGTGAAGCACATCTGAAGCCGCGGCACCCGCTTGCGCCGGTCCCGATGGGCGACGATCCCCAACTTTTCGACTACATGCTGCGGCTGGCCGACAACGGCGTCGTTCTCGCGCAGCGACTCGGCGAGTGGGTCGGCAGGGGTCCCGCGCTGGAGGAGGATATCGCGCTCACCAACGTCGGGCTGGACCTGCTGGGGCAGGGCCGGATGTGGCTCGCGTATGCACGGGAAATCGAGGCGCGCTACGCGCCGCCGGGCCGCGGCGAGGACGCGCTCGCGTTCCTGCGCGACGGCGGCGAGTTTCGCAACCTGCTGCTCGTCGAACAGCCCAACGGGAACTACGCGGACACCATGGCGCGCCAGTTCCTGTTCGACCAGTGGCACCTGCTGCTGCTGGGCGCGCTCTGCGGTTCAAAGGACGAGCGCATCGCGGCGATCGCGGCCAAGGCGGGCAAGGAGGTCCGCTACCACCTCGAGCGCTCCGCCGACTGGATGATTCGCCTCGGGGACGGCACCGAGCTGTCCCATCGGCGGGTGCAGGATGCCGTCGATGCGCTGTGGGGGTATACGGGCGAGATGTTCAGCGTCGATGCGATCGAGCGCGGGCTGGTGGCCGCGGGCGTGGCTGCCGATGCCGTGTCGCTGCGGGGCCCGTGGCGCTCCGCGGTCGCGGCGGTGTTCGACGAGGCGACCCTCGCGATGCCCGGCGACGGGTGGATGCAGGGCGCGAGCGGACGTGGCGGCAAGCAGGGCGTCCACACCGAGCACCTCGGGCACATGCTTGCCGAGATGCAGATCGTCGCCCGCTCGCATCCGGGCGCCCGGTGGTGAGCACCGCCGCGATCTGGAAGGCGCTCTCGCGAGTCGTCGATCCCGAGATCCCGTCCGTTACGATCGTCGAGATGGGCATCGTCCGCAGCGTCGAGCGCAGCGGCGACGACTGGCTGGTGTCGATCACGCCGACGTATTCGGGCTGCCCGGCGACGCGCGTGATCGAATCCGACATCCGCGATGCGCTCGCGCAGATTGGCGGCGACATCCGCGTCGTCACGCAGCTGGCGCCACCGTGGACGACGGACTGGATCGCGCCGGAGGCGCGGCGCAAGCTGCGCGAGACCGGCATCGCGCCGCCACAGCCCAGCGACCCCGGGCGCGCGTGGACGATCAACTTCGTGCGCGCCAGCCGTTCGGACGACGGTCTCGTCGCCTGCCCGCGCTGCGGCTCCCGGCGCACGGCACGGGTCGCCCGCTTCGGGTCGACCGCGTGCAAGGCGCAATACCGCTGCTCGGACTGCCTCGAGCCTTTCGACTACTTCAAGCCATATTGAGGCTGCCGGAGCCTGCGCGGCGATGACCACCCTGCATTGCGCCTGCCGATCGCGATGAGCAGATTCCACCCGCTGACAATTGCGAGGATCGACCGGGAGACGCGAGACGCGATCGCGATCACCTTCGCGGTTCCCGAGCCATTGCAGGCGATGTTCCGTTTCGAGCCGGGTCAGCACGTCACGGTCCGCGCCGTCGTCGACGGCGAGGATCTGCGGCGCTCGTATTCGATCTGCGCACCGACCGGCGCATCGTTGCGGATCGCGATCAAGCGCGCACCCGGCGGCGCCTTCTCGAGCTGGGCCAACGACACGCTGCGTGAGGGCATGACCGTCGACGTCGTTCCCCCGCTCGGGCACTTCGGCCTCGCCGCCGAGCCGGACACCGCGCGGCACCATCTCGCCGTCGCCGCGGGCAGTGGCATCACGCCGCTGGTATCGATCATCGCAAGCGCGCTCGCGACGGAGCCGCGGATGCGCTTCACGCTGATCTACGGCAATCGGGCGTCGTCGACGGTGATGTTTCGCGACGAGCTCGCGGCGCTCAAGGACATCCACATGGACCGGTTCCAGCTGATCCACGTCCTCTCGCGCGAGCCGCAGGACATCGAGCTGCTGAACGGCCGCATCGACTGCGCGAAGGCAGACGCACTCTTCTCGACCTTCGCGCCGCTCGACGACGTCGACTGCGTGTACATCTGCGGTCCCGAGGGCATGATGGATGCAGTGAAGGAGGTGCTGCTCGCGAGGGAATACCCGGGGTCGAGAATCAGGATCGAGCGTTTCGCCGCGAGCATCCCGAAGCACACCCACGTTCCGCGGCCGATGCCCAAGGCAAGCCGGGCCGAGTGCGAAGTGAACGTCGTCATCGACGGGTCGCAGCGAACGTTCCTGCTCGAGAAAGGGCATGAGAACATCATCGATGCCGGTCTGCGCAATGGCGTCGAGCTGCCGTTCTCGTGCAAGGGGGGTGTGTGCTCGACCTGCCGCTGCAGGCTCGTCGAAGGCGAGGTCGACATGGATGTCAATTTCGCGCTCGAGGACTACGAGGTCGCGCGGGGATTCATCCTCGCCTGCCAGAGCTATCCGGTGACCGACCGGGTGACCGTCGACTTCGACCAGACCGGCACCAGCTAGCGACTGGAGGACGGCCACGCATGCTAGAGTTGGCCGATCGATTGCATCGAAGGTGAATTCGCGTGCCACATCCATTCTTCGACCGCCACCGCGAGATCCTCGACAGAGCCGTCGAGGCGATCGAAAGGCGCGGCTACTGGTCGCCGTTTCCAGAGTCGCCGAGCCCGAAGGTCTACGGTGAAGCCGCAGCGGAACAGGGCAAGGCCGCATTCGACGCGCTGCTCGGCAAGCGCTTTGCCCTGACCCAGCCGGCCACGACCGGTGACATCGGCAATGAGCGCTCCCCATACGGCATGCGTCTAGGCATCACCTACCCAAAGGGGGACATCGACCGTCTGCTCGCCGCGGTCGAGGCAGCGCAGGCGACCTGGCGCAATGCCGGCCCGCAGGCCTGGGTCGGCGTCAGCCTGGAGATTCTGTCGCGGATCAACAAGGCGAGCTTCGAGCTCGCCCACGCGATCATGCATACGACCGGACAGGCGTTCGTCATGGCGTTCCAGGCGGGCGGCCCCCATGCGCAGGACCGCGGGCTCGAGGCGGTCGCCTACGCCTGGGACCAGATGCGGCGGATCCCCGAGCGAGCGACGTGGGAGAAGCCGCAGGGGAGGAGCGAGCCCTTGCGGATGGAAAAGCATTTCCGCATCGTCCCGCGCGGCGTGGCGCTGGTCATCGGCTGCAGCACGTTCCCCACCTGGAACGGCTATCCCGGCCTTTTCGCAAGCCTCGCCACTGGAAACGCGGTGGTGGTCAAGCCGCATCCGAACGCGATCCTGCCGCTGGCGATCACCGTGCGCATCGCCCGCGAGGTCCTGGCCGAAGCCGGGTTCGATCCGAACGTCGTCACGCTGGTCGCGCACGACGCGGGCGACGCGACCGCACAGACCCTCGCGCTGCGCCCCGAGATCAAGATCGTCGATTTCACCGGCAGCACCGCGAACGGTCGCTGGCTGGAAGAGCACGTCCGGCAGGCGCTGGTATACACCGAAAAGGCCGGGGTCAATCAGGTGATCGTCGATTCGACCGCGGATGTCAAGGGGATGGTGCGCAATCTCGCGTTCTCGCTCGCGCTCTATGCGGGCCAGATGTGTACCGCGCCGCAGAACATCTACGTTCCTACGGGTGGCATCGACACCGACGAGGGCCACCTCGGCTTCGACGACGTCGCCAAGGGCCTGGCGGAAGGTGTCGCCCGATTGCTCGAGGATCCTGCGCGGGCGGTCGAGGTGCTGGGCGCCGTGCAGAGCGACGGCGTCCTGCGCAGGCTCGAGGCGGCCCGCTCGCTGGGCACGATCGTGCTCGATACGCGCGCGATCGTGCACGGACAGTTCCCCGGGGCCACGGTGCGAACTCCACTGATCG
>DASYXO010000091.1:0-2849 GCA_035934825.1 Casimicrobiaceae bacterium | reverse complement strand
CTGCTCGACCAGCTTGGTCAAAACTGCGAATCCGGTCGCGTTGCCCCGTCGCAGGCTCACGGCCTGCTCGAGCACGAACGCGCCGGCGGGCGCGGCCAGTTGCGGCGGCGCGCCGTGGGCGTCGGGAGCGTCGTCCTCGGGCAGGACGAGGACCGGAAGGAGCTCGCCGTCGGTCGCATCCTCGGGCGCCGCCGCGGCGGCCTCGGGCGCATCCGACAGCAGCTCGCAGCCGAACTCGAGGATGCCGTTGTTCAGCGTGTTGCGAAACCATCGAACCATCGCCACTTGCACGCCGCCACGTCCTTCGATGCGTAGCGCGATCAGGTCGCCGACCCGCAATGTGGCGGGCATCGCATCGACCTGGCGCAGCGCGTAGCCGCCTGCCGTGTGGTTGACCACTCGGCATTGGGTCATCGGCGGAGCGCTGACGCCTGCACCCGCGCCCGACGAGCTCCGGCGGCTATGCTGCCATACGCCGGACAAGCCCGCGCACATGACCACGCGGGCCTGCGAGGGCAGGCGATTGAACTGGCGCGCCGGCGGCACCGCCCATTGGCGCAGCAGGCGCTTCAGCAATCCCAGGTATTGCTCGCGCGCCTGGGGGTCGTTGGAGAACTCGCGCAGCCCTGCGCCGCCCTCGAGCTCGCGGATCTGCTCTTGCAGCTCGAAGGCGAGGTCGAACGCCAGCAGGAACAGCTTCGAGCCGTCGGTCGCGCCGCCCTTGTTGGCGGAGAACGGCGGGAAATCGTGGCCGACAGGAATGATCGCGACGGCCTTGGCCATCCGGTGCACCGGGGGCACCGGGGTCAGCTTCGCGAGATGGGCGTGCTCCTGCAGGTACTGCAGCACCGTCGCGAGCTGGCTCGGAAGGAAGCCGTAGGGGTTCGCAAGCGCCAGCAGGAGTGCCTGCAGGTAGAGCCGCTCGAGCGTGACCTCGGGCTGGTCGAGGGTGACCGGATGGCGGTGGATCCGACGTTCGCGCGTGAACATGTAGATGTCGTGGGCGTCGAACCACGTGTGCGAAGGCACCGGGGCGTAGGACAGGTAGCTGTTGGTCAGCACCCGCAGCGTTGCCTGGAACGTGCGCCGGATCAGCGCGACGATGCGGCGCGGCCCGCCCCAGGCGAAGCGCCTGCCGGCTTCGTGCGCGAGCAGGCGCTTGTAGGCGATCGAGAGCTCGCTGGCGAGCGTCAGCGCGGCCTTTGCCGCGTCCAGGCTTTCCCCGGCCAGCGGATGCGAGGCGACAATGAACTTCTGCTCGAGGCGGGGCCACAGCAACGCCGCGGCGTTCCAGTACCGCTCGGAAACCTCGAGTCGGCGCGAATGGCCGAGGGGGATGCGATTGGTGGCCGCCAGCGCTTCGCCGATGAGGCGCGCCGCCAGCGCGGGCTCGCGATCGACGACGCCGGCCAGCCACGCTGCAACCCGCGACGGCCGGGTCTCGAGCGCCGGTGGCGAGCGCTCGGTGAGCGGCGGCAGGCGCAATGCGAGAGGCATCGTCAGTGCGCGGGGGGCAGGGGCGGGCGGTCGACCATGGGCGCGCCGATTATACGTCGCCAATGAAGCGGACGACGACGCCGACCTGCTCTGGATCGAGCAGCATCGGCGCGTGCCCGACGCCTGCGACCTCGACCACCTGCGGGCACGGGCCACGCCGGGACATCTCGTCGGCAGTCGCGGCCGACAGCAGGTCCGATTCGGCGCCGCGCAGCACCAGCGTCGGACAGCGGATCGCATCCCACAGCGGCCACAGGTCCGGTGGCGCGGGTTGCGCCCGGAAAGGCACCGCGATGCGCGGATCGTAGGCAAGACCCCAGCGGCCATCCGCGTGCTGTCGCGCATTGCTGCGCACGACCTGCTCCCACTGCGCATCCGTTAATGGACCGAACGGGGCCGAGATGCTGCGCACGTAGCTCTCGAGCTCGCCGAACGTCCCGAAACTGGGGTCAGACCCGAAATACTGGCCGATCCTTGCAAGCGCCGCGGGCTCGACGACCGGCCCGACGTCGTTGACGACGAGCCGCACGACGGGCGAATTGGGCTGTGCCGCCGCGACGATGCCGAGCAGGCCACCCATCGACGTACCCACCCATGCGACCTGCTCGGCGCCGCTGGCGGCGATCAGTGCGGTCAGGGTCCCCAGGTAGGTCGGGAATACGTAGTCCATCGGATCGGCGAGCCAGTCGCTCGCGCCGCGACCCGGCATGTCGACGGCGAGCACCCGGTGCGTTGGCGCCAGTGCCTCGCCGAGGACGTCGAAATCCCGGCCATTGCGTCCCACACCGTGCACGCAGACGACGACCGCCGGATTGTCGCGCGCCCCCCATTCGTAATACACGACGCGATGGAAGCCATGCGCGGAAAGACCGCGGAAGTGCCGCGTGTCCGGGGACGATTTGGTGAGCATGGCGAATCACCTCAATCGTCGGCGGTCAGCGTTCGCTCGAGGATCAGCAGCATCGAGGCGGTCGCACCCCAGATGTAGCGCTGCAGCCAGGGAATCGCCCAGTAGTCCCGGCGGATCTCGCCGATCGTGCGCTGATGCCGCTGGTGATGCGAGCGGTCGAGCAGGAACTCGAGAGGCACCTCGAACGCGTCGGCGACCTCGACCGGATCGGGCGCGAGATCGAACGGCGGCTCGACCCAGCCCACGATCGGCCGCACGCTGTAGCCGCTCACGGTCACGTAGTTCGAGAGCTCGCCAAGGATGTCGACCTTCGACGCCGGCAGTCCGATCTCCTCCGCCGTCTCGCGCAAGGCCGTCGCGGCAAAGCCCGTGTCGCCAGGCTCGACGCGGCCGCCGGGAAAGCTGATCTGCCCGGGATGGTCCGGAAGATTGGCGCTGCGCT
>DASYXO010000151.1:0-3438 GCA_035934825.1 Casimicrobiaceae bacterium | reverse complement strand
TCAACGCTGCGCAGCGCGAGGCGGTGCGCCACGACTGCGGGCCCCTGCTCGTGCTCGCGGGCGCGGGCAGCGGCAAGACGCGCGTCATTACCGCCAAGATCGCGCACCTGGTCGCGCGCGGTGTCGCGCCCGGGCGCATCGTCGCGATCACGTTCACCAACAAGGCGGCACGCGAGATGCGCGGGCGCGCGCAGGAGTTGCTGCGTCGCCAGGGCGCCGCCGACGCGGCTGGCGCGGTGAAGATCTCGACCTTCCACTCGCTGGGACTGTCGATCGTGCGTGCCGAGCATCGTGCGCTGGGCTTGCGTTCCGGTTTCTCGATCCTCGATCCGGGCGACCTCGAGTCGATCGTCGGCGAGCTCGCGGCCTCGGCCGACCGCGGCCGCACGCGTTCCATCCAGTGGAAGATCAGCCAGTGGAAGAACGCGCTGGTTTCGCCGGAGCAAGCGCTGTCCGGCGCATCCGACGACGCTGCGCGCATCGCCGCAGGTGCCTACCTGGGCTACGCCGAAGCGCTTCGGGCCTACCAGGCGGTCGATTTCGACGACCTGATCGGGCTGCCCGTCACCCTCCTCGACAACGATGCAGCCGCGCGCGAGCGCTGGCAGGCGCGCTGCGCACACGTGCTGGTCGACGAGTACCAGGACACCAATCCCGCGCAATACCGGCTGTTCCGTCATCTGGTGGGCGCGGCGACGCCGTTCACGGCAGTGGGCGACGACGACCAGGCGATCTACGGCTGGCGCGGCGCGACGCTCGACAACCTCGCCGCGCTGCCGCGCGACTATCCGCAGCTACGCGTCATCAAGCTCGAGCAGAACTACCGCTCGACCGTGCGCATCCTGCGCTGCGCCAACGCGCTGATCGGCCACAACCCCAAGCTTTTCGACAAGCGCCTGTGGACCGAGCTCGCGCACGGCGATCCGCTGCAAGTGACGCCTGCGGCCGACGACGAGGCCGAGGCCGAGCTGGTCGTCCATCGGCTGCTCGCGCACCGGTTCGAGCACCGGTCGCGCTTGTCCGATTACGCGATCCTCTACCGCGGCAACCACCAGGCGCGGGTGTTCGAGACGGTGCTGCGAGCGCAGTCGGTTCCCTACGAGATCTCGGGCGGGACCTCGTTGTTCGAGCGCACCGAGATCAAGGACGTGGTCGCCTACCTGCGCCTCGTCGCCAACGACGACGACGATCCGGCATTCCTGCGCGCGATCGCCGTCCCCAAGCGCGGCGTGGGGCAGGCGACGCTGCGGCAGCTGGGCGAGATCGCGGCCGCGCGCAAGGTCTCGCTGTTCGCCGCGGTGTTCGAGCCCGAGGCGGCCGCCACGCTCGGCGCCCGGGCGAAGAGCGCGCTGGCCCAGTTCTGCGCGCTGATCAATGGCCTGCGTCACCGTGCCGGGCGCGAGCCGGCGGGCAGGCTGCTGGCCGACATGATGCGCGGCATCGGCTACGCCGAATGGCTGACCTCGGCGCTGGACCGCAAGGACGCGATCACGCGCACGCAAAGCGTGGACGACTTCATCGGCTGGCTGTCGCGCAAGGGCGAGGCCGACGGTCGGAACCTGCTCGAGCTGACGCAGATGATCGCGCTGATCACGATGCTCGAAGACCGCGAGAGCCGGGAAGTCGAGGGATCCGACGCGGTGCACCTGTCGACGCTGCACGCGGCCAAGGGCCTCGAGTTCGCGCACGTGTTCCTCGTGGGCCTCGAGGAAGGCATCCTGCCGCACCGCGAGGCGATCGAAGCGGGGAACGTCGACGAGGAGCGGCGTCTGATGTACGTCGGGCTGACACGCGCACGGCGCAGTCTGCAGCTATCGTACTGCCGCAGTCGCAAGCGGGCCGGCGAGAAGCTCGACTGCGCGCCGTCGCGCTTCATCGCCGAGCTCGCGCAGGAGGACCTGCGCCATTCCGGGGAGCCACTGTCGGCCGACGAGGCGACGCGGGCGAAGAACAGCAGCAATGCGCGCCTGGCGGCGCTCAAGGTTCTCGTCGCGCGCTGAGCCGACTGCACCAACCTGCAATGCGCCTGGTCGCGCGCTGAATGGACTGCGCCGACCCGCAGTGCCGCGCGGCGCTGCAGACCGGCGGCGGCGCCGCGACTACTTCGCGGCAGCCGCCATGTAATCGACGGCGGCCTTGACCTCGGCGTCGGAGAGGTTCGTGTTGCCGCCCTTCGGGGGCATTGCGCGCAGTCCGTGCAGCGCCGCGTTGTAGAGCGTGTTCATTCCGGTCGCGATGCGCGGCGCCCAGGCGGCCTTGTCTCCGAATTTCGGCGAGCCCACGAGCCCCGTCGCGTGGCAGACGTGGCAGGTTCCGTCGTAGACCTTCTTGCCCTCGACGCTGCCAGCCGAAGCCGTGGTCGCGACGGGTGCCGGCGGGGCGGCCGCTGCCACTGCCACTGCTGCCGCTGGGGCGGCCGCTGCCACTGCCGCCGGCGCGGCGCCGGCCGCCGGCGCTGCGGTCGGCGCGGGCTCCTTCCAGCCGGCGCCTGCGAGATTCGCCATGTAGACGACGGCACGATGGACTTCGTCGTCGGTCAGGTCGGCGTTGCCGCCCTTGGCAGGCATCACGCCCGCCTTGCCCTGGAATCCGGCGAGCGCGTGCTGGAGCAGCAGCTTCTCGCCTTGCGCGATGCGCGGGCCCCACGCGGCCTTGTCGCCTGCCTTGGGCGCGCCCGCGAGGCCGGTCTCATGGCAGGTCTTGCACACCTGCGCGAACACCTCAACTCCGGTCAGGTTGCCCTTCGGACCCGTCGCTTCCGCCATGACGATGCTGCCGACGGGCTTGATCCTCGCGGCGATCGCGTCCTCGCTCTCATGTCCGGGCGGGGTGCTGCTGGTCATCAGTTGCGACAGCAATCCGAAGAGCGCGATGGGGACCGCGAAAGCGAGCAGGACGGTGATGACGAGCTGCTTGGGCGACTTGATCGGGGAGGCGTGCTGGTCGGGTTCCATGGGGCAGCGGCGGTCGGGAGAGGTGGCATGCCGCCCGGCAACGCTTGCGCGCGGCGCGAGGGCAAAAACCGCAATTATACGTGGCTACGCAGTCGGCTGCGCAGGCGCGCGCGGCCCGCCATGTCCGCCGCGGTCCCGACGCCCATCGGGATATAATCGACGCCACGATGCGCCCGTAGCTCAGTTGGATAGAGTATTGGTTTCCGAAGCCAAGGGTCACAGGTTCGAATCCTGTCGGGCGCGCCATCTTCCGGGCTGGAAGGGGATCTGCCCCTTTCGCCAAGGGGAAGGCGAGCCAGGATAAGAGCGGGTTGGCTATACGCTGCTTTCAGAGCTTGCAAAGCTGGCAACGGCGTTCAAAGTCCGCCCCTGCCGGAACGACACGTTCCAGGCGACCGTCGAAGCCCCCGGGTTCCCCCCCGGTGAGTGGCACGTTTCCCGATGAGGGTTCGGCACGCTCGTGGGCTATCGCTACCCACACCAC
>DASYXO010000066.1:0-2848 GCA_035934825.1 Casimicrobiaceae bacterium | reverse complement strand
GCGCCGCGTGCTCGCGGAACACCGCCTCCGCCGTTGGCGAGCGGCAGATGTTGCCCGCGCAGACGAACAGCACCGACGCCTGTCGCGCCGCCGCCGCCGGCGCGTCACGCGCGGGCATCACTGCATGAACCAGCCGTGGCTGACGACCAGCGACTGCCCGGTCAGCGCGTTGGTGGGGAAAGCGGCGAACGTGAAGGCGACCTCGGCCACGTCCTCCACCGTCGTGAACTCCCCGTCCACCGTTTCCTTGAGCATCACCTTCCTGATCACATCGTCTTCGGATATTCCGAGCGCCTTCGCCTGCTCGGGGATCTGCCTCTCGACCAGCGGCGTCCGCACGAAGCCGGGGCAGATCACGTTGGCGCGCACGCCGTGCTGCGCCCCTTCCTTGGCCACCACCTTGGCCAGCCCGATCAGCCCGTGCTTGGCGGTGACGTAGGGCGCCTTCAGCACCGACGCCTCCTTCGAGTGCACCGAACCCATGTAGATGACGCTGCCGCGCCCTGCGCGGTACATGTGCGGCAGGCAGGCGCGGGTGGTCAGGAACGCGCCATCCACGTGGATCGCCATCAGCTTCTTCCAATCGGCATAGGTGAATTCCTCGAGCGGATGCACGATCTGGATGCCGGCGTTGCTGACCAGGACGTCGACGCGGCCGTATTTCGAGACCGTCGCGGCGACCCCGGCATTGACTGCATCCTCGTCGGTGACATTCATCGCCACGCCCATCGAGCGCCCGGAGGGGTCGATCTCGCGCGCGGCCGCGTTCGCCGCATCGAGATTCAGGTCGGCGATGACTACGCGTGCTCCAGCCTTGACGAATCGCGTCGCGATGGCCTTGCCGATGCCACTTGCCGCGCCGGTGACGATCGCCACCTGGTCGTTGAGGTCCATGTACAGTTCTCCTGGTTGTAACGGCCGCCCGGGCGCGCGGCAATCGTGCCATCATGATGCGAGTGCCGGGAGCCCGCGGCTGCGTCGGGACTTGGGGCAACGTCGTAGCTCACCCCAAGTATAAGGCGCACGTGGCGGGCAGCCATCGATCGTTGCTATCCCGGCACGACTCACCAAGGGACATTCGATGCGTTGGAAGCCGCTTGGTTCACGGATGCTCGTCGCAGCCTGCGCCGTCCTCGCCGTCGCGCTCGCCTGCGCCACCGCCTCCGCCGCCGACATGCGCAAGGTGCTGCGGATCGCGTCGCCCGACATCACGAGCCTCGACCCGCAGCAGGGCACCGACCTGTATTCGACGCGCGTCGCGAGCGCCATCTTCGAAGGACTCTACGAATTCGAGTACCTGTCGGCCGGATCCAAGGTCGTGCCCTGCACCGCCGCCTCGATGCCGGTGATCACCGACGACGGCAGGATCTGGACGATCAGCTTGCGCCACGGCATCCGGTTCAGCGACGACCCGGCGTTCAAGGGCAAGCCTCGCGAGCTCGTCGCCGGCGGCTACGTCTACTCGATCAAGCGGTCGATCGACCCCAATCTGCGGGGCGGCGGGGACCCAGCGCTCGCCGACCTGATCGTTGGCGCACGCCCGGTCGTGGATGCGGCGAGCAAGCCCGGCGCCCATTTCGACTACGACGCGCCGATGGCGGGGCTGCGGGCATCGGATCGCTACACGCTGCAGATCCGCCTGACGCGCGCCGACTACACGCTGCAGGAGCGCCTCGCCGGCCTGACGATGATGGCAGTCGCCCGCGAGGTCGTCGAAGCGCAGGGCGCGAACATCATGAGCCATCCGGTCGGCACCGGACCCTATGTCCTGAAAGAATGGCGGCGCGCTTCGCGCGTCGTCCTCGAGGCCAATCCGCATTACCGGAAGGTGCTGTTTCCGGAGAATGCCGACGCGCCACAGCTGGATCTGGTGAAAAGCATGCGCGGCAAGACGCTGCCGCAGATCGGTCGCATCGTGATCAGCATCATCGAGGAATCGCAGCCCGAGATCCTCGCGTTCTCGCAGGGCGACCTCGATTACGTCGCACTGGGCGGCGACGACATGCGTCGGGTGATGGAAAACGGCAAGCTGCGGCCCGATCTCGCGAAGGCCGGCGTCCGGCACCTGCGCTTCGGCGCGCCGTGGATCACGTTCACTTACTTCAACCTGGACGATCCCACTGTCGGCGGCTATTCGAAGCCGCAGATCGCGCTGCGGCGCGCGATCGGCATGGGCTTCGATGTCGACGAGATGATCCGCGTGCTGTTTGCCGGCAACGCCCTGCCCGCGAACCAGCTGCTGCCCCCGGGGGTCAGCGGCTTCGACCCTGCGCTGCCGCCGAAGTCGATCTACGACCCCGCGGGCGCACGGGCGCTGCTCGACCACTTCGGGTTCAAGGATCGCGACGGTGACGGTTATCGCGAGACGCCCGACGGCAGGCCGCTGACCGTCGTGCGTGGCACCCTGCCCGAGTCGTGGTACCGCGAAGCCGACACGCTGTGGAAGAAGAACATGGACGCGATCGGCATTCGCATGCAGGTGCAGCAGCAGACCTTCGCCGAGCTCCTCAACCTGAGTCGCGCCGGCAAGCTGCCGATGTTCAACCTCGGCTACCGCTCGCTCGAACCCTCGGGCTACCAGATCCTGCAGACGCTGTGGAGCAAGTCGCCGCGCGACACCAATCCCTCGCAGTTCCACAACGCCGAATACGATGCCGCCTACGAGCCGTTCCTGCGAACGCCCTCGGGCCCCGAGCGCGTCGTGCTCGCACGCAGGATGTCCGACATCTCGCAGGCGTACATGCCGATGATCCTGCACACCTTCGGCGTCGGCAACGTCCTCGAATACCCATGGGTCGAGGGCTACTGGCCATCGCCGTTCGGCTTCTCGTGGAAATTCCTGGACATC
>DASYXO010000065.1:0-7263 GCA_035934825.1 Casimicrobiaceae bacterium | reverse complement strand
AGGGACGCACCACGTTTTAAAACGTGGTGCGTCCCTGGTTTCCGAGCTTGCGTGCCCGTTCGCGGACGCGCAGCACCTTGCGCTGCACCTTGCCCGTCGTCGTCATCGGCAGCGCATCGATGAACTCGATCTCCTTCGGATATTCATAAGGGGCGAGGTGGCGCCGCACGTGCTGCGCCAGGTCTTCCTCGAGTGCCGCGCTGGGGGCATGGCCTTGCGCGAGCACGATGAACGCCTTGACGATGTTGCCGCGCGTCTCGTCGGGTGAGGGAACCACGGCGGCATTGGCGACGGCCGGGTGCCGGACGAGGCAGTTCTCGATCTCGGAGGGTCCAATCCGGTAGCCGGCGGCCTTGAACATGTCGTCGGCGCGGCCCTGGTACCACAGGTAGCCGTCCTCGTCCATGGTGGCGACGTCGCCGGTGCGGCACCAGTCGCCGGTGAACTTGCCGCGGGTGCCCTCGGGGTTGCCCGAGTACTCGAGGAAAAACACCGGGTCGGGCGTTCCATCGGGTGCGATCCGGTGCACGGCGATCTCGCCTGGCTCGCCACGCGGCACTTGGCCGCCGGCGTCGTCGATCAGCGTGATCCGGTGTCCCGGATACGGTCGGCCCATAGAGCCCGGCTTCGCCGGCCACAGCAGATGCGAGTTGCCGACGATGTAATTCATCTCGGTCTGCCCGAACATCTCGTTGATCGTGACGCCCAGCGCGTCGCGCGCCCATTCGAACACTGTCGTACCGACGGCCTCACCCGCGCTCATCACGCTGCGCAGTTCGATGTCGAACACGTCGCGCGGCCGCGGGTATGCCTTCATCATCATCTTCAGCGCGGTCGGAAACAGGAAGGCGTTGCGAACCTGGTAGCGCTCGATCAGGCGAAATGCGCGCTCGGGATCGAACCGGCCCCGGTAGCCGACGATCGGCTGCCCGAAATAAAGCGCTGGCAACAGCGCGTCCATCAGGCCACCGGTCCAAGCCCAGTCCGCCGGCGACCAGAACAGGTCGCCTTGCCGCGGGTAGCCGTCATGCGAATGGATGAAGCCAGGAAGATTGCCGAGCAGGCACGATTGCGCCATCAGCGCACCCTTGGGCGGACCGGTCGTGCCACTGGTGTAGATCAATAGCGCCGGATCGGTCGCGCGCGTCGCAACCGGCGTGAAGCGCCGAGATGACCCGCCGGTGAAATCGTCCCATGCGATCACGCGGTCCGCGCGCGCACCGGCGACGCCGATCACCTGCGCGAGCGCGGGGCAGCGATCGCGGATCGGAACCAGGTTCGGCAACGACTGCAGATCGACGATCGCGATTTTCGCGCCACTGTTCTGCAGCCTGAATTCGAGCGCCTCCGGGCCGAACAGGAACGAAAGCGGAACCATGACCGCGCCGAGCTGGTAGCCGGCGAGGTGGCTGACGATGGTCTCGGGGCGCTGCGGAAGGATCAGCGCGATTCGGTCGCCGCGAGCGATGCCCGCCGAGCGCAATGCGTTGGAAAGCCGGTTGGCCTGTTGCTGGAGGTCCCAGAACGTGTACGACGCCCTCGCGCCGTCCTCGTCGTCCCAGTAGAGCGCGAAGCGCGCGCGGTCGCCCGCCCAGCGTCCGCAGCAGGCCTGCGCGATGTTGAAGTCCGCAGGGACGTCCCAGCGCCAGGCCGCGTGGATTTCGGCGTAACGATCGACCGGCATGCGGGTGCTTCCAGGGCGCGCGGACACGCCCGCGCGGGAACCGATGACGGCCGGATCATACCGCGGAGGAGGCGTCCGCGCGGGGCGCCGCAGGGGCGCGAGCTCGGGGGTCGAGCGGCTCGATCGCGGTCCACACCCAGTCCGGCTGGTGCTCGACGAGGCGCCCGAAGCGGATCGAGTACTCGGCGCTCGCCGTCGTGAGCAGATAGCGCTTCGCGGGGTGATACTCGATCGCAGGGACGATCAGCGACTGCACGAGCGGTTCTCCCTCGCGGGCCTGCAGCGCAAGCAGCAGCGCGCCGAAGTTCCGGCCGTTGATCGTCGTGCCTTCGCCTTCGATCGAGTACGGATTGGCGCCGCGCTTGTGCTGCTCGGTCAGGCTCACGGTGGCGATCGTGTTCGCGATGACCTGAGTGCCGATTTCGGTGCGATCGGCGGACGTGCGCTTCATGCGCCGGATGATCCCGAGCGTCCAGCGCGGCTGGCCGTGGAGGTGCAGCGCAAGCAGCGTGCCGAGAGTCACGGCATTCGCAACCTGGATCGGGGCGACCAGCTTGAAGCCGGTCAGCGAGCTGTCCTTCATCTCCCAGGGCCCGCCGGGTGCCGCATGCGCGCCGATCCGTCGCCGCAGCAGTTCTCGCTGCCGCCCGGGCTCGTCGCGGATGCGCCCGAACACCGCGATGTCCAGCGTGCTGCCGTAGGTGTCGCCGCCGGTCTCCCCACGCAGGATCGGCTGCTGGGTCTCGGCCTTGAAGAATGCCGTGATCTTCTGGAAGCCGACGATCGCGTCGACAGCGCCGATCGCCGGGACGCGTTCCCCGCGGCGCGGGATGGGCCGGTATTCGGGGTCGACCTGCGCCGCGAGCTTGGTGAACATCGCGAGCTGCTCGGAGCGACGCGGCGTGCGGTTCGAGAGCGGCTGGCCCTTGATCTTCTGCTCGAGCACAATGACATGCTGGACCATCACCGCATGCAGCGGTCGCGTGTCGAGGAACAGCACGCGACTCTCCAGCGGTCCCGGACGGCGTCGGCGCAGGCCCTCGCGTCCTGCGAGGTCGACGAAGAACGCATAGGGCGCCGATGGCTCGAGCGTCAGGCGCAGTGGTGCGCACCAGTCGTCGAGCTCGCTCCAGATGTATTCGACTTGCCGGGCCGTCAGGCTGCCGGGGTTCATCAGCTGCAGCACCAGTGCGCGAAGATACTGATGCTCGATGGTCGTGGTTTCGTCGTCCGGCGTGAGGGCGACCGGCTGTCGCTCGATCTGGCGCGACGATGCGAGCGTCATCAGGCCGTGCAGCTCGGCCCACTTCGCCGGTATCCACTGCTCGTGCCGATAAAGCCGGACGCGCGCGTCGAGCGCGACGTGCACGAGCTGGCGGCACACGAGCTCGGGAAGAAGCTCCTGCCAGCGCGAGCTCAGCGGATGTTCGGCGATCTCGCGCGCGAACGAATGATAGATGTGCAGGAATGCCTGCGACAGTCCGAACAGTGCGGACCAGAGCTGGTTCTCGATGCGCGAGCTGCGTGTCGCGTGCTCCAGGTACTGGTCGATCAGGGCCTGGCGCCGCGGAGCTGTCTGCGCGTCGACGTGGAACACCGCCTGCAGCCGGCTGGGGGTGCGGGGGACCGAGCCGCCGGCGGCGCGCTCGAGCTCGGCGGCGAGGTCGGCATGGACCGCGAGCGAGTCGGTCGGCGAAAGCGTGGACAGCCAGCGCTCCGCATTCCGGGCGTCCGCGAGGGGGTCCCTGGTCGATTTCCAGAATCCGAACATCTTCCGTCGTGTAACGTCAGTGGCGCGGCTTGGAGGGTGACCCCCGGCCCCGGTTCCGACTTCTCCCATCGGGGGCCGCCGGGCGGCCTGATGGGCGCCAATATGCCTCGGGCAGACCGCTGCAAGATTCGGACCCGAAGCCTGCGCGCCCGGGTCGGCGCCGAGGTGGGCGACCAAGGACGCTGGCACGCATCCTGCATGACGACGTTCCGTGGAGCACAAGGCGCGGAATCGACGTTGAAGCGCGCCGGCAATTCGGCACGTCCGGATGACACCACGCCTGTGCAGGACAAACTGTACCGGCGAACACTGGGACCGCAAGGGAATAATCGACATGGGAATCCTCATCGAGGCGCCGTCGCGACGCCAGGACGCCGCGGGCACGCCCGCCAATGCGCCGGCGCTCGCCAGTACCGGTGAGCCCGCCGGCGCCTTGCATATCCGCGAGGTGGTGCGCATCACGGGCTTGCGCCGCGAGCAGCTGTACATGTGGCAGCGCCGCTACGGCTTTCCATCCCCGCTGCGCGATGCCTTCGGGGACCGCGTCTACCCTGCCGACCAGGTCGCGCGCCTCAAGCTGGTCAAGCAACTGCTGTCCGAAGGCTGGCGCGCAGGCGCAGTGGTGCCCCTGACCGATTCCGCCCTGCAGTCGATGGTCGGGCTGGCCGTCGCCGATCCGGCGCCTCTCGCCCCGGAGATATCGAACGCGGTGCGCCTGCTCGGCGAGCATC
Source organism: Casimicrobiaceae bacterium (assembly GCA_035934825.1). GTDB lineage: Bacteria > Pseudomonadota > Gammaproteobacteria > Burkholderiales > Casimicrobiaceae > VBCG01. The sequence goes on along the minus strand of DASYXO010000065.1, from coordinate 3,077 downwards.
GGATCGGCGAGTTGCAGAACCATCTATCCAAGCTGCTCGTCGGCCAGGGGCTGCGCAAGTTCCTCGAGCAGACGCTGATTCCGCTCAACGAGGCCGTACACGAGCGGGTCGTGCGCGGCGAGATGCAGACTTTCCAGGAGCTTCGCTTCGGCGACCTCGCGCAGCGCCTGCTGCGCGACGTGACCCGGCTGGTGCGCCCGACCCGGGATTCGCGGCACATCCTGCTGGCCACGCCGCCGAACGACCCCAATCAGCTCGGGCTCGCGATTCTCGAACTGTTGCTGTTCACCGAGGGCATCAACTGCCTGACGTTGGGCACCGGAGTCCCGGCACAGGAAATCGCAGGCGCGGCCGATGCGTATCATGCAGCGCTGGTGGTGCTGCTGTTCGATCGCGGGATCTCGGGCAAGATCGCCGGCCAGGAGATTCGCTCGCTGCGGCGCGCACTGGTCCCCGCGATTCCGCTGCTGGTGAGCGGACGCGCAGTGAACCTGCTTGCCAAGCCGATCGACCATGTCGAGGTGGCCGCGGATTTCAACAAGGTGATGCAGACGTTGCGCGCCCAAGGCGTCCTGCCATCGGCACCGCTGGCGCGGATGCCGGACTTGCCCGGGCGTACGCAGCAGGCGTAAATTCGGGCGCGTGGACCCGCGCGCGCCGACCCCCGGTTTCGACTTTGCGACCTCGACCACCGCCAGCCGCGCGGGCGGCCGCAGGGGGTTGCGCTACGTCCTCGCGTGGCTGACCGTCGCCGCGCTGCTGTGGCTGACCTTCGCGGCCTACGGCCAGCCCGAATTCATACTCGACGTCGCGAGCCTGCGGCTCTGCTGACGTTCAGGGTTCGGCCAGGAAATCCTCGAGCTTGCGCCGATCGCGCTTGGTCGGCCGGCCGGGGGCGTCGGCGGCTTTCGAGCCTTCTGCCTTGCGCGCAGCGAGTCTGCGCTCGCGCTCGGCAACGCTTTCGGGCGACTCCCGGTACATCGACGCGGCGATCGTGGCGCAGCCGCGCCGGTCCTGCGCTTCGAGCACCTCGACCTGCCAGCCGAGCTCCTGCCTGAGGATGCTGACCTGCATTCCCGCCTGGACCGCATGTGCGGGCCTGACCCGCTCGCCGTCGATGCGCGCCTGGCCTGCCTCGATCGCTTGCGCGGCGAGGCTGCGCGTCCGGTAGAAGCGCGCCGCCCACAGCCATTTGTCGAAACGCACGCGCGTGGCATCGGACGCGGCGGGGCCCGCGCGCTTCATTGCTGCGGCGGCAGGTCGACGCAGGCGCGCATCCATGCCGCGACCGCGGTGGCCTCGGCGTAGCCTTCGCCCTCGAGCGCATTCACGACGCGCTCGCGATCGCCGGCCGGCCGGTTCTGCGAAAGCTTGAACTTCGCCTCGATGTGCCGGACGCCCAGGCGGAAGGCGACGATTGCGCCAACCAGCGCATTGCGCTCACGCTCGGCCATCGCGAAGCTCCAGGGCTTCGCCCGCGACGATTCGAAGCGGTTGACCAGCGCGTCGAGGATGCTCCGTGTCTCGACCGGATCGTCGATGACCTGCATCGTCGCGTGCACGTGGACTGTCGCGTAGTTCCACGTCGGCACCGCCTGCGCAGGCTTCGCATACCACGAAGGCGAAACGTAGGCGTGCGGGCCGTGGAAGATCGCGATCGACTCGGCGGCGCCGGCGTGGCGCCAATGCGGATTGGCGCGCGCGACGTGCCCGATCAGCTCGCCATGCGGCTCGCAGTCGGGCACCAGCAGCAGCGGGACGTGCGAGATCATCGGCTCGGGCGATGCCGGGGTCACCAGCGTCGCGAACGGGTGATCGTGAATCAGCCGCGCGATGGCGGCGCGTTCCGTCGCGTCGAAATGCGCGGGCGTGTACAGGCTCACGGTCCCGCCAGCGGCAGCGTGTAGAGCGTCATCGGCAGGGCCGAGTTCTTGTCGAAGGTCGCACCCGCCTCGACGCCGATGCGCGCGACGGCCTCGGCGCTGCGCAACTGTCCGTAGCGCGAGTGCATCGCGCCCAGCGCGAACTCGCGCCCTGACCCCGCGGCCCAGAACTGCGTGTACTCGAACACCTCGCGCATCGAGAACACGCCGAAGATGCCCGTGCCGGTGGCGATCAGCGCGGTCATCTGCGTCGATTCGTAGGGATCGTCCTCCTCCTCCTTGGGATTCAGGAAATGCTGCTCCTTGAGGATCGGGTGCAGCTTGCGGAACGTCTCGAAGATCGCGGACCTGTTGGTGAAATCGAGGTCGGCGTGCTTGGCAAGCAGGCTCTCGAACACCAGCTGGTGCGCCGCCGACCCGCACAGCCCGATGTAGGTGTCGCGGTGGCGGACGATCTTGTCGTAGGTCCGGTCGTGGACGGCGGCGAGCCGGGTGTCGCCGAAGGTGGTCAGCGAGTCGGCAGCGATGGCAACCTGGTCGCCCTTGCGGACGACGACGAGTGTGGTCATTACGCGGAACGGGAGCGGCCCCGGAGGTTCCGCTTGAGGACGTTGAACGCGGCAATTATACGCGAGGCCCGGATGACCGGAACCCGCGACGCCGCTGCGCGATTGCTTTCGGGCCTCTGCGCGAGCCTGATCGGCAACGAGAGATGCGCGAAGCTGCCCAATGGCCGCGGGCGCTACTACGCGGACCGCGCGCTGCGCCGCTCCCCGGTCCACTGGACGATGCTGCTCATGTACGTCGCGGCATACGTCCTGTCCGGAACGCCGTCGTTTCCTGCCGCGCGTCGCGGGCCCTGCGCTAGACGGACCTGCGCCGTAGCGCTTCATGGCTTGCGCCGGCGTCCGTGAAAGCGCCATCGCGCTCGCAGCGTTCGAGCAGCCGCCGGTACTGCGCTCGGATCGCCGCGCCGGCCGCCCCGGCGAGATGGGCCTCGAGGTCGGCATCGCTGGCCCGCTGGTTGCGCATGTCCGCCTCCAGAAACCGGTCGACTTCGTCGGCGTTCAGCGCGGTCGCGAGCGGCACGCCGAGGTGCCGCGCGATCCGCTGCACGACGCTGCGCCATTCGTCGAGCAACTCCGTGTAGCGCACGTGCACGGCGGCGACATCGCCGGCGTCGACGAACGCCTC
>DASYXO010000058.1:0-2769 GCA_035934825.1 Casimicrobiaceae bacterium | reverse complement strand
GCGCCGGGCGACGCCAAGGCGCTGCGCGCCATGGCCGGACTGGCGGGGATCCTGGGCCGGTGCGCCGAAGCGCTCGAGCTGATGCGCAAGGCGATCGCCCTGGACCCGCTCTCGGCGCGCGCGCATCGCCAGGCGGCCTTGCTTTATTACCAGGCAGATCGCCTCGACGACACGGCGGCGGCGTTTCAGCTCGCACTCGACCTCAGCCCGAGCGCCGGTTTGAGTCACGCATTCCTGGCGATCACGCGCGTGTTGCAAGGCCGCGCCGCAGAGGCGCTGGCGCTGGCCACGGTCGAATCGCACGATGTCTTTCGCAACATGGCGTTCTCCCTGATCCACCACACCCTGGGCAACGCATCGGAGTCCGATGCAGCGCTGAAGGCGCTGATCGATGGATTTGGCTGGACCGCGGCATTCCAGGTCGCCGAGGTCCATGCCTATCGCGGCGAGGACGACAAAGCGTACGAGTGGCTCGAAGCCGCCTATGCGCAGCGCGATCCGGGACTGCAGAACCTGGCGACCGACCTGCTGCTGGTCCCGTTGCACGGCGATCCGCGCTGGCTCCCGTTCCTGAAAAGGATGGGATTCGCATCTTCGGCAGCGCCGTAGGCATCGCGATCGTCGCGCGTGCCCGCCGGTGGCGCACGTGCCGGCGAGCTCGGCGATAGTCGAGCGAATGTTGCATCGGGGCGACACCACGGTGAGCGGCGGATCATCGGATCGCGAGGATCGGCTTGATGGCGACGGGTCGATCGAAGATACTTGGCGCGCACGCAGTTACTTCAATATTCAATAATAAGGGGAAAGTTCATGAAGCGACCGGGTCTCCTGGGCCTCCTGCTGGTCTCGCTGGGCTTTTCTGCACACGCGGCCACCTACACGTTCAATACCTGCGGCGCCACCGGCGCGGCCGGGCCGACACAGACGATGTGCACGACGGTCTATGCCGGCAACCCCAGCGTGACGGTTGCCGGCGGCATCCAGTCCTGGACGGTTCCGGTCACCGGCACCTACACGATCACGGCGACAGGTGCGCAAGGCGCGTCGGGCGACTCGGGGTTCGTTGGGGGGCGGGGCGCACAGATCGTCGGGAATTTCAGCCTCACCGCGGGCCAGGTCCTGAAGCTGGTCGTCGGTCAGCAGGGCGTCGGACAGGGCTCGGGTGAAAACGGCGGCGGCGGCGGCGGCAGTTTCGTCGTCGACTCCAGCAACACGCCGTTGTTGATCGCCGGCGGCGGCGGCGGCACCCGATTTCAGGTGGCTCGGAACGGCTGCGACGCCTCGGTGACGCAGTTCGCCGTGACCGGAAGCGGCGGTTCGACGACCTCCACGTGTACGCCCGAGACGACCAACCTCGGCGTCGGAGGTGTTGTCTCCAGCACGAGCTGGGGCTCGGCGGGCGCGGGTTTCGGCGGCGACGGCGCGACGGATCCGTCGGGTGGAGGAACCCACGGCGGCGGCTTTTCTTGGACCAATGGCATCCTGGGGGGGACCAGTGACAGTACCTGCAGCACCAGCGCGCCCGGCGGCTTCGGTGGCGCAGGCGCCGGAAACGGGTGCTGGGGCGGTGGTGGCGGCGGCGGCTATTCCGGCGGCGATGGCGGACGGGTGGCCGGCGGCGGAGGCTCCTTCAACGCCGGCACGAGCGCGCTGGCCACGGCAGGGGTGGGTGTAGGCGACGGCAGCATCGTCATCCAGAGCCTGGCGCTCGCAGTGGCGACCCCGGTGCCCACGCTGTCGTCGTGGGGCGTCGTGCTGCTCGCCGGCCTGCTGTTGCTGGGTGCGTTCGTGACACTGCGCCGTCGACACGACTGAATCCGGCTCGTCCAGAAAGGGCCCGCTCCCGCGAGGGGGTGGGCCTTTGTCTTGGTGCTTCCGATTCGCTGCGAAGGGCGCAGCGCGACGAATCGTTCGGGCAATCCGCCCGCGATGAGCGACGTCCGCGCGAATATTACATTCAGGCGCCGTAGTTTCCCGCCGTATAATCCTCGGGCCGACCGCAAGGCTCACGCAAGTGAGCATGGGGGAACGCCCTTGCATCTCGCAAGCCGCCAGTACGGCAACATCGTCGTCGTCGCGCCATCGGGTCGCATCGACCACACCGCGGCCGCCCCCTTCGAGCAGGCACTGACGCCGTTCCTGGGCGACGAAGCGTCGGCGGGACTCGTGCTCGATTTCGCCGGCGTCGAATACATCAGCAGCGTGGGCCTGCGGGTGCTGATGATCGCAGCCAAGCAGATGCGCGGGCGAAAGGCGCGCATTGCGGTCAGCGCCTTGCAGCCGATCGTCGCCGAGATCTTCAAGATCAGCCGCTTCGACGCGGTCGTCGAGGTGTTTCCCTCGCTCCGGGTCGCACTGGGTGCGCTGTCGCCGGAAGCGCGCGACGCGTTCGACGCCGGATAGCGCGCGCAAGGCGATGCGTCTGATTCGTTTCTGGGGCACGCGGGGGTCGCTGCCGGTCGCGCTGACCGTGCACGACGTCAGGCGCAAGGTCGCGTCGGCGCTGCGCGACGCTTCGGGCCGTACCTTCGCCTCCGATGGCGAGATCGGCGAGTACGTCGATGGCCTCGCATTCGACGTCGCCGGCACCTATGGCGGGCACACGTCCTGCGTCGAGATCGAGACCGGCGACGCGGATTACGTCGCGTGCGATCTCGGCAGCGGGCTGCGCCCGTTCGGGCAGGCCGCGATCGCACGGCACGGCCCGGCAGCGCCACAGACGTATCACCTGTTCCTGTCGCACCTGCACTGGGATCACATCATGGGCCT
>DASYXO010000056.1:0-7268 GCA_035934825.1 Casimicrobiaceae bacterium | reverse complement strand
AGGCCCAGTTGCTCGAACAGCAGATCGGCCAGCTCGGCCTTGGTGAGCGTCATCGGGGGTCCCGTTATCGCAGCGTGGCGTCGAAGCGGTCCTGCAGGGTCGACAGGAGCAACGCAACGACCGCGTCGCTGTCCTCGTCGGTCAAAGTACGTTGAGTATCCCGCATAAGCACAAGAATCGCAACGCTTTTCTGACCACTTGGCAGTTCGGGGCCACGATAGACGTCGAATATCCGCAGACTCTCGACCGAAGCGGGCTTCACCTCATTCAGCACGTAAATAATATCCTGTACTGCAATGTTTTCATTGATGATAATTGCGATATCCCGCCGAACGACCGGGAATCGCGACATCGCGTGGCCTTGCGGCAGCGGCAGGCAGGACAGCGTCGCCGCATCCATCTCGAACACGATCGGCGCGGACGGCAACTCGAAGTGCCGGACCAGTCGCGGATGCAACTCGCCGATCCAGCCGGCGACCTTGCGATCGATCATGATTTCGGCGCTGCGCCCGGGGTGCAACCACGGTCGCGGCCATGTCCGCGTCGTCAGGGACAGCGGCGCCGCGAGCGCCTCGAGGTCGCCCTTGACGTCGAAGAAATCGACCTGGCGAGGCGCCGCACCCCACTGCTCGGGATCCGCCGGGCCGAACGCGAGGCCACCGATGCGCACCGGTTGAGCGAAGCCCTCGCGCAGGAAGACGCGCCCGGTCTCGAAGATCCGAATCCGCGGGAGCTTGCGCTTGAGGTTGGTCTGCAGCACCTCGACCAGGCCCGGCACCAGCGTCGTGCGCATGACGTTGAGCTGGGCGGCGATCGGGTTCAGCACGCGAAGCGGCCGTGCCTGCGGATCGAGCGCCGCCTCGACGTCGGACGCCACGAAGCTGAAGGTGATGACTTCCTGCCAGTCGAGCGCGACCAGGTGACGGCGCAGCCTTCCGACGTTCCGCGTGCCCTCGCGGGCAGGCAGCATCTTTTGCAGGTGGGGGCCCGGCGTCGTCGGTATCGCATCGTAGCCGTGGATGCGCGCCACCTCCTCGACCAGGTCTTCCTCGATTGCGAGGTCGAAGCGGTAGGAGGGCGGGGTGACGACGAAGTCGTCGCCCTGCCGCACGAACGGCAGGGTGAGTCGCGTGAACGCGTCGGCGATGGTGTCGGGTGCGAGGGCAAGCCCCAGCAGGCGGGTGGCGCGCGCGCTGCGCATCAAGATCGGTTGGCGCGGAGGCAGCGGGCCAGTGATGTCGGACAGCGGGCCCGCACGCCCGCCGCAGATCTCGACGATCAGCTGGGTGGCGCGCTCGACGCCCGCGGGACCGAGCGCGAAATCGACGCCACGCTCGAAACGATAGCCGGCATCGCTCGCGAAACCCAGGCGCCTCATCTTGCCCTGGATGACGGCGGGATTCCAGAACGCGCCCTCGAGAAGCACCGTCGTCGTGTCGCCGGCGATGCCCGAATGCTCGCCGCCCATGATGCCCGCGAGCCCGAGCGGCTTGGCGCTGTCGCAGACCAGCAGCAGGTCGGGCTCGAGATCGAGCGTCTGGCCGTTAAGCAGCGTCAGTTGCTCGCCTTCGTGCGCGAAGCGAACGACGATGTCGCCGGCCAGCAGTCGCGCGTCGTAGGCGTGCAGTGGCTGGCCGAGCTCGAGCATCACATAGTTGGTGATGTCTACCACCGCCGAGATCGACCGGATGTCCGAGCGCTCGATGCGCTCCTTCAACCACGCCGGCGTCGGCGCGCGCGCATCGATGCCTTCGATGATCCGCGACGCGAAGCGCGGGCAGGCGTCCTCGTCCTCGATCCTCACGCCACGCGTCGCGTCGCTGTCGACGCGAACCGGCGCGATCGCCGGCAATGCAGCGGGCGCGCCGGTAATCGCGGCGACCTCGCGTGCGATTCCGGCCATCGACAGGCAGTCGGGCCGGTTCGGGGTGAGCTTGACGGTGATCAGTGCATCGTCGAGCGCGATCGCCTGCCGCAGGTCGCGTCCCGGCGCGAGCGTCGCGGGCAGCTCGAGCAGCCCCCCCGCGTCTTCCGACAGTCCCAGCTCGCGCGCCGAGCACAGCATGCCTTGCGATTCGACGCCGCGCATGTTGGTGCGGCGGACGACGAGGCTGCCGGGAAGCTGCGCCCCGTCGACGGCGCACGGGACGATCAATCCCGCGGCGGCGTTCGGAGCACCGCACACGATGGTCAACCGCTCGGGGCGCCCGACATCGACCGCGCACACGCGCAGGCGGTCGGCGTCGGGGTGCCTCTCCACGCTTTCGATCCTGGCGACGACCACGCCTGAGAACGGGGGTGCCGCGGCCGCGACGTCCTCGACTTCGAGCCCGGCCATCGTCATTGCGTCGCACAGCCCGGCGGTGTCGAGCGGTGGGTCGACCAGCGTTCGCAGCCAGCGTTCGGAGAATCTCATCGTTGCATTCCGGTCGGCATCGTCCGGTGCCGCTTACGCGAACTGCCGCAGGAAGCGCAGGTCGTTCTCGTAGAACAGGCGCAGGTCGTCGACGCCGTAGCGCAGCATCGCGAGACGGTCGGGTCCCATGCCGAACGCGAAGCCCTGCCAGCGCTCGGGGTCGATGTTCACCATCCGCAGCACGTTCGGGTGCACCTGCCCGGCGCCCGCGATCTCCAGCCAGCCCCCGTCTCCAAAGCGCATGTCGATCTCGGCGGACGGCTCGGTGAACGGGAAGAACGACGGCCGGAAGCGCAGCGCCACGTCGTCGCGCTCGAAGAAATTGCGCAGGAATTCGCTGAACACGCCCTTCAGGTCGGCGAAGGAGACGTCATCGGCGATCCACAGGCCTTCGACCTGGTGGAACATCGGCGAATGCGTCGCGTCGCTGTCGACGCGATAGACGCGCCCGGGAGCGATGATCCGGATCGGAGGTTCGTGTGTCTCCATCCAACGGATCTGGATCGGCGAAGTGTGCGTGCGCAACACCATGCCGCCGTCGACGTAGAACGTGTCGTGCATCGAGCGCGCCGGGTGGTCTTCCGGCGTGTTCAGCGCGGTGAAGTTGTGGAAATCGTCCTCGATCTCGGGTCCGTCGGCGACGTCGAAACCGAGCGAGCGGAACAGCGCCTCGATTCGCTCGAGGGTGCGGGTCAGCGGATGCAGTCCGCCTTTGCCGCGCCCGCGCCCGGGCAGGGAGACGTCGAGCGCGTCGGTGCCGAGCTGTGCTGCGAGCTTTGCCTCGGCGAGCGCCTCGCGCCGTGCCGCGAGCGCATCCTCGAGCCGCGCTTTCGCCGCGTTGATCCCGGCGCCGGCTGCCGCGCGCTCCGCGGGCGGCAATCGGCCGAGGCCTTTCAGCCGCGACGTGACGGTACCGGCCTTTCCCAGGTATTTCGCCTTGGCGTTCTCGAGTCCGGCGGGGTCGGTGCACGCGGCGAAATCGGCAAGGGCGTTGTCGACGATCCGGTTGAGGTCATCCATTGGGGTCAGAGCTGCAATAATCGGCGATGCGCTTAATGTTGCCCACTGAAAATGACGACGACCATTTATTGCAGCTCTGACCCCAAATAAACAGCTCTGACCCCAAATAAAAAAAGGGGAGGCGGGTTTCGCCTCCCTGTCGTTTGCGCGGATCGGTCAGGCGAGGGAGGCCTTCGCCTGCTCCGCGATCTTGCCAAAAGCCGCCTTGTCGTGGACGGCGAGCTCGGCCAGCACCTTGCGGTCGATGTCGATCGACGCTTTCTTCAGCCCGTTCATGAACGCACTGTACGACAGGCCGAGCTCGCGCGCGGCGGCGTTGATCCGCGCGATCCACAGGGCGCGGAACTCACGCTTCTTCTGCCGGCGGTCGCGGTACTGATACTGGCCGGCTTTCATCACCGCTTCCTTGGCGATGCGGTAGGCGCTGCTCCTGCGGCCGCGATACCCCTTGGCCTGGGCGAGGACTTTCTTGTGCCGCGCGCGGGCGGTCACACCACGTTTGACTCGAGGCATGGCGGCTCCTTACGCGTAGGGCAGCATCGCTGCGACCGCAGTGGCATTGGTCGCATGGACGGCCGCTGCGCCACGCAATTGCCGTTTGTTCTTGGTCGACTTCTTGGTGAGGATATGGCGCTTGAACGCCTGCGAGCGCTTGACCGAACCGCTGCCGCGTACGCGGAAGCGCTTCTTGGCGCCCGACTTGGTCTTCATCTTCGGCATGATGCCGCGTCCTTCTATTTGTCACCCACGGCGGTGCTCTCGCGCGGCTTGTCCGGCGGAGAGGCTTTGGCGCCTTGCGGCGCACCGTCCTCGGGCTTGTCAGGGTGATGCGTCTTCGCGAGCGTCTTCTTCGGGGCCAGCAGCATCACCATTTGCCGGCCTTCCAGCCTCGGAAACTGTTCCACCACGGCGTACGGCTCGAGGTCGCCGCGGATTCGTTCGAGCAGGCGAATGCCGAATTCCTGGTGCGCCATCTCGCGGCCACGGAAACGCAGCGTCACCTTCGCCTTGTCGCCTTCGCCCAGGAAACGGGTCAGGTTTCGCAGCTTGATCCTGTAGTCGCCTTCGTCGGTTCCCGGTCGGAATTTCACTTCCTTGACCTGGATCTGCTTGAGCTTGAGCTTCGCCTCGTGCTGCTTCTTGGCCTCCCGGTACTTGAACTTGCCGTAATCCATGATCCGGCAAACGGGGGGCTTCGCCATCGGGGCGATCTCGACCAGATCGAGTTCCGCGGCCTCCGCCTTGGCGAGGGCCTCAGTAAGCGAAACGATGCCGAGTTGCTCGCCTTCGACGCCGACCAGCCGGATTTCGGGGGCGTTGATCTCGCCGTTCAATCGCTGATGCTGCTTGTCCAGTGCTATTGCGTTATCTCCGTGAGTTGCATGGGCCCGCGAATACGGAAAAATCCCTGATTCTAAAGGGTTTTCCCCGTCGCCTCACGCTGGAGGCGCGAAAGCAAGGCGGCCAAGGGCATCGAGCCCAAGTCCTCGCCGGCGCGGGTACGCACAGCCACCGTCTGGGATTGCAGTTCCTTATCGCCCACGATCACGTGATAAGGAAGCTTCTGGAGGCTATGTTCTCGAATTTTATAGGTAATTTTCTCGTTGCGCAAATCGGAGGTCACGCGCAGACCGGCATCGCGCAGCGCCTGCGCGACCTGCCCCGCGTATTCGCGCTGCCGGTCGGTGATCGTCATCACGGTGACCTGCACCGGGGCGAGCCACAGCGGCATCGCGCCGGCGTGATTCTCGATCAGGATGCCGATGAAGCGCTCCAGCGATCCGACGATCGCGCGGTGGAGCATCACCGGAACCTTGCGGCTGTCGTCGGCGGCCACGTACTCGGCGCCGAGTCGTCCCGGCATCTGGAAATCGACCTGCATCGTCCCGCATTGCCACGAGCGGCCGATCGAGTCCTTCAGGTGGTACTCGATTTTCGGCCCGTAGAAAGCGCCCTCGCCGGGCAGCTCGGTCCATTCGGCGCCGCAGGCGGCGAGCGCGTCGCGCAGGGCGTTCTCGGCGCGGGTCCATGTGGCATCGTCGCCGAGGCGCTTGTCGGGGCGCAGTGCAATCTTGATCGTAACGTCGGTGAATCCGAAATCGCGGAAGACGGCAAGCGCGATCCGGTTGAACGCCGTCACCTCGGGCTCGATCTGCTCCTCGCTGCAGAAGATGTGGCCGTCATCCTGCGTGAAACCGCGCACGCGCATGATGCCGTGCAGCGCCCCCGACGGCTCGTCGCGGTGACAGGCGCCGAACTCGCCGTAGCGCAGCGGCAGGTCGCGGTAGCTGCGAAGGTCCGAATTGAAGACCAGCACGTGGCCCGGGCAGTTCATCGGCTTGATCGCGAAGTCGTGCTTCTCCGACTGCGTCGCGAACATGTTCTCCCGGAAGTTCTGCCAGTGGCCCGACTTCTCCCACAGCGAGCGATCGAGGATCTGCGGGCAGCGAATCTCCTGGTAGCCGTTGTCGCGGTACACGCCACGCATGTATTGCTCGACCTGCTGCCAGATCGACCAGCCTTTCGGATGCCAGAACACCATCCCCGGCGCCTCGTCTTGCAGGTGGAAGAGGTCGAGCTGCCTGCCGAGCCTGCGGTGGTCGCGCTTTTCCGCCTCCTCGATCCGATGCAGGTAGGCGTCGAGGTCTTCCTTCTTCGTCCACGCAGTGCCGTAGATGCGCTGCAACATCTCGTTCTTCGAGTCGCCGCGCCAGTAGGCACCGGCCACCTTCATCAGCTTGAACACCTTGAGGCGCCCGGTCGACGGCACGTGGGGCCCGCGACACAGGTCGGTGAAGGCGCCTTCGGTGTAGAGCGAGATCGGCTCGCCGGACGGGATCGACGCGATGATCTCGGCCTTGTAGTGCTCGCCGATCGATTCGAAATGGCGGACCGCGTCGTCGCGGGGCATCAGGCTGCGCGTCACCGGTTCGTCCTTCCGGGCGAGATCGCGCATCTTGTTCTCGATCGCCGCGAGGTCCTCGGGCGTGAACGGCCGCTTGAACGAGAAGTCGTAGTAGAAACCGTCCTCGATGACCGGACCGATGGTGACCTGGGCCTCCGGGAACAGCGATTTCACCGCGTAGGCGAGCAGGTGCGCAGTCGAGTGGCGGATGACCTCGAGGCCCTCGGGGTCGCGCTCGGTGACGATCGACACCCGCGCATCGCGGTCGATCCGGAACGAGGTGTCGACCAGCCTGCCGTCGACCTTGCCGGCAAGCGCCGCCTTGGCGAGACCGGCACCGATCGCGGCGGCGAGTTCGGCGACGGTGATCGGCGCGTCGAAGTGCTTGACGGTGCCGTCGGGCAATCTGATGTCGGGCATGGCGGAAGCCTCCGGGTGGGGTCCGTCCCGGATTCGCGCATTCCGGGAGATCCGGGGCGGACCCGGAAAAACAAAAAGTGCGGCGGAGCCGCACTTTTCATCGCGGACGCACCCGGGTCCCCGGTTCGTCAGCGCGAGCGACACCGCGACGGTGCTACGACAGGCCTCCACGCGTTCGCGGTGTCATAACCATGCCTTTCGTATCGGTCGCTGGTCCATCCGGGGTCCGTGGTAGGCGCGATTGGACTCGAACCAACGACCCCCACCATGTCAAGGTGGTGCTCTAACCAGCTGAGCTACGCGCCTGCGAAATCAGCCGCAGATTCTATCCGAAGCGGCCTGCCTCGACAACGCCTCGCCTCCTCGGCGCGGCGATCGCTCAGCCGAGGGTCGCCGACATCGCATCGGCGGCGGCGCGCAGCGCGGGCAACTGCAGGAGCGCACGATCCAGGGGCATCCGCGACATCGGTGCGTGCATCGCGATCGCCGCGCAGGCGCGCCTGCGCG
>DASYXO010000045.1:0-2243 GCA_035934825.1 Casimicrobiaceae bacterium | reverse complement strand
CTGCATGGATGCATCGTCAGGCGCAATGCGCTGGTCGGGATGAATGCCGTCGTCAACGACAATGCCGAGATTGGCGAGTCCGCGATCATCGCGGCGATGGCCTTCGTCAAGGCCGGGATGGTGGTGCCGCCGCGTGTGCTGGCCGCCGGAATCCCCGCACGCGTCCTGCGCGAGCTGACGGACCAGGAAATGGCCTGGAAAGTCGAGGGCACGCGCAGCTACCAGGAGCTCGCGCAGCGCAGCCGCGCGAGCATGCGGCGCACGGCCCCGCTCCCGGCGGTCGAGGCCGATCGCAGGCGGCTCGACCTGCCGGAGCTGCTGCCACTTTCGACCCTCAAGCGGCGCGGGAGCTGACAGGACGGCGCAACGGCCGACCCGCCGGCCCGGTTGCGTCGCGGTGGCGGTTCAGTACCCCGCGGCCTGACCGTCGCGTCGCGGGTCGGACGCGGCGATGTATCCGGCCTCCGATCGCATGATCACCTGGCCCGCGCCGAAGTCCATGTACGAGTCCGGAATCGACTCCATCTCGTGGCCCAGTGCGATCAACCCCCGGCGCAACTCCTCCGACGCCGCGCCTTCGAGATCGATCGACCGACCCGCGTTCACCTTCCAGCGCGGCGCGTCGAGCGCGGCCTGGGGATTCATCGCATGGTCGATCATCCGCACCAGGGTCTGGACGTGCCCGGGTGGCTGGATCGGCCCGCCCATGACGCCGAAAGCCATCAGCGGCTTGCCGTCGCGCGTCGCGAAGCCGGGAATGATCGTGTGATACGGGCGCTTGCCGCCGGCGATCTCGTTCGGATGTCCGCGTTGCAGCGAAAAGCCGGTGCCGCGGTTCTGCAGGCTGATGCCCGTGCCGGGCACGACGACGCCGGACCCGAAGCCCATGTAGTTCGACTGGATCAGCGATACCATCATGCCGCTCGCGTCCGCCGCGCACACGTAGACGGTGCCGCCTTTCGGTGGTTCGCCCGGTCCGTAGGCCTGCGAACGCTTCGGGTCGATCAGTCGCGCACGCTCGCGCAGGTAGTTGCGGTCGAGCATCGCCGCCGGCGTGACGCTCATCGACGTCAGGTCGGCGACGTAGCGATACGCGTCGGCGAATGCGAGCTTCATCGCCTCGATCTGCAGGTGCTGGCTCGCGACCGAGTCGGGTGGCATCGATCCGATGTCGAAGGACTCGAGCATGCCCAGGGTCATCAGTGCAGCGATGCCCTGGCCGTTGGGCGGAAGCTCGTGGATCGTCGTACCTCGGTAGCCGATCGAGATCGGGGCCACCCAATCCGCCGTGTGGGCCTCGAAATCGGCGCGGATATGCGCGCCGCCGCTCGCTTTCGCGTGCGCGGCCATCGCATCGGCGAGATCGCCACGATAGAAGGACTCGCCGGCGGTACCGGCGATCGTCGCCAGCGTTCGGGCCATCGCGGGGGATGCCCAGCGCTCGCCCGGCTTCGGTGCGCGACCCGCGATCAGGAAGTGCTCCTGCCAGCCCAGCCCCTGCGGCATCAGTGGCGCTGCGAGCTGCCATTTGCCCGCGATGACGGGCGACACGGCGTAGCCGTCGCAGGCGTATCGGATCGCGGGCTCGAACAGGTCGCCGAAAGGGAGCTTGCCGTAGCGCTTGGACAGCGCGACCCAACCCGAGACCGCACCCGGAATCGTGACCGTCTCCCAGCCGCGTTGTGGCATTGCCGCGAGGCCGGAGAAACGTTGCGTAGACCATCCCGCGGGTGCGCGTCCGGATGCGTTGAGCCCGGCGAGGCTCGTGCCGTCCCACAGGATCGCGAACAGGTCCGAACCGATGCCATTGCTGCAGGGCTCGACGACCGTCAGCGCGATCGCCGTCGCGAGCGCCGCGTCGACCGCATTGCCGCCTTGCGCCAGCGTGGCGATTCCCGCCTGGGTCGCCAGCGGTTGTGACGTTGCGACTGCGTTGCGGGCGAAGATCGGTTGGCGGTGCGAGGCGTAGGGCAGCGACCAGTCCATGTCGGGATTCGTGGGTGTAATTGGGGTCGGGTAATTGGGGTCAGAGCTGTATTATCTGCAGCGTATTCGGGGTCAGCGCGTATTTGGGGTCAGCGTATTTGGGGTCAGAGCGATATTATTTGCGCGGTGCACGGTTGCCACCGTGCCATCGAAATGTACCGCGCAAATAATATCGCTCTGACCCCAAATACGCTGACCCCAAATACGCTGACCCCGAATACGCTGCAGATAATACAGCTCTGACCCCAATTACCCGA
>DASYXO010000039.1:0-7167 GCA_035934825.1 Casimicrobiaceae bacterium | reverse complement strand
CAAGGTCGTGTTCCAGAACGACCTGATGCAGCTGATCCAGTACGAGCCGGCGACGAAGAGGCAGTGGAAGCGGCCGCTGCTGATCATTCCGCCGTGGATCAACAAGTACTACATCCTCGACCTGCGCGAGAAGAACTCGCTCATCCGCTGGGCGGTCCACGAGGGCATGACGGTGTTCGTCGTATCCTGGGTGAACCCCGACGAGCGCCTCGCGCACAAGGATTTCGAGGACTACCTGATCGAGGGCCCGGTTGCTGCGCTCGACGCGATCGAGAAGGCGACCGGCGAGCCCGACGCCAACGTCGTCGGCTACTGCCTTGGCGGGACGCTGCTCGCCGCCACGCTCGGCTGGCTCGCGGCGAACGGGCAGAAGCGCATCGCCAGCGCGACCTTCATGACGGCACTGATCGATTTCACCGCGCCCGGCGAGCTCGAGGTGTTCATCGACGAGGACCAGGTCCGCTCGCTGGAAAGGAAGATGAAGGAACGCGGCTATCTCGAAGGCAGCGAGATGGCGAACACCTTCAACCTGCTGCGCGCCAACGACCTGATCTGGTCATTCGTGATCAACAACTACCTGATGGGGCGCGACCCTTTCCCCTTCGACCTGCTGCACTGGAACTGCGACTCGACGCGGATGCCGGCGACGATGCACAGCTACTACCTTCGCAACATGTACATGAACAACCGCCTGCGCGAGCCGGGCGGGCTGACCCTCGCCGGCGTGCCGATCGACGTGTCGAAAGCGACCGCCCCAGCCTATTTCGTCTCCGCGATCGAGGATCACATCGCGCCGTGGAAGGCGACGTACGCCGGGCCGCGGCTGCTGAAAGGCAAGTCGCGCTTCGTGCTGTCGGGCTCGGGTCACATCGCCGGAATGATCAACCCGCCGGCCGCCCGCAAGTACGCCTACTGGACCAACGACAAGCTTCCGGCGAGCGCCGACCAGTGGCTTGCGGACGCCACCCAGCACGACGGATCGTGGTGGGCCGACTGGCGCGCCTGGATCGCGTCCCATGCGGGTCGCGAGGTTCCCGCGCGGGTGCCGGGCAAAGGCAAGCTGCCGGTTGTCGAGCCGGCGCCAGGATCGTATGCCCGGCAGCGCGCCGACGCCGGCTGACGCGGCGCGTTTCAGATCGGCCTGCGCGGCGCCGCGGGCAAGAACGGGGCAGAGCATATCGGCGCTGCGCGCGTCAGGGGCGTGGACCAGGCTGCCCTGCGTGCTGGCGATGCGGCCGACGACCCACGGGGAGCGCGTCTGCCGCGCGCAACGGGAGGGGGAACAGGAAAAGGACGCCGCACAACGCGAGCAGCGCCCAGATGCCATGGCCTGCGATGGCAAACCGCGTATCGCGCTGCGCGTTCGGCACAACCGGGCGCATCGACCGATCCCAGGCATCGACTGGCGTCATGCGCCACCCTCCGACTAGAATAGGAGCGTGCCCTATTCGCGTGCTGCCGATGTCCGTTCTGCACCGCATCGTCCCCCGGCGTTCACCCAGGAATCCCTTCATGCCCTCCTTCCGTGCCACCCTCGCTGCGGGCACCATCGCGCTCGCGCTAAGCGCCACCCCGGCGATCGCGCAGTTCTCGAACATCTACTCCTTCGGTGACAGCCTCAGCGATGCCGGGTCGTTCGTTCCGGTATTGCCGCCGGGCACCGGCCTGTTCACGACCAATCCGGGTCCCGTGTGGACCCAGGTGCTCGCACAGCGCTACGGATTGACGGCGATCCCCGCCGACCAGGGTGGCACCGATTACGCACAGGGCGGCGCGCGCGTCACCGATCTTCCCGGCTTCCCCAACCGCCCGCCGACGGGAAACGCGACGCCGCTCGCCACCCAGGTGTCGCAGTTGATCGCCCGCGGGCCGCTCGACGGGAACGCGCTGTACACGGTCTGGGGTGGCGCCAACGACATCTTCACCCAGCTCGGCGCGCTCCAGGTCGGCGCGATCACGCCCGCGCAACTGCAGGCGAACGTCGCCACGGCGGCAGGCAGCCTCGCCGGGCAGGTCGCGGTGCTCGAGTCCGCCGGCGCGCGCTACGTCGTCGTGTTCAACCTGCCCGACATCGGCAAGACCCCGTTCGGCATCGCGTCCGGGCAGAGCGCGCAAATCAGCGCGATCTCCTCGCTGTACAACAGCGCGCTACTGGCGGGTCTCGACGCGCTGCAGGTGCCGACGATCCGCGTCAACATCTTCGCGTTCCTCAACGAGGTACTGGCCAACCCGGCGGCCTATGGCATTGCCAACATCAGCATTCCCGCCTGCGGCGCGACGCCGTCTTTGCTCTGCACGCAGGCCAACCTGGTCGCGCCGAATGCAGCGAGCAGCTTCCTGTTCGCCGACGGCGTCCACCCCACGACCGCGGGCCACGCGATGATCGCCCAGGTCGTCGCCTCGATGCTCGAGGGCCCGTCGAAGATCGGCGCGCTTGCCGAAGCGCCGCTCGCCGTCGAGCAGGCGAATTTCCAGGCCATCGACAGCCGGATGATGTCGAGCCTGGGCTCCGCGGGCGCACCGGGCAGGCTCGAGGCCTGGGCATCCTACGACTACGGGCACAGCGACCTCGGCGGGCGCTTCCTCTCGGGCAACGCCGACGTCAACGGCCTGCACGCCGGCGGCGACGTCAGGCTGTCCGATCGCCTGCTGGCAGGCGCTGCGTTCGGCTATGCCGAGAACAAGGGCGATTTCGGGGGCGGCAGCGGCGGCTACAAGCTCAGGGAAACCTCCGGCACCGCGTATCTCGGCTACGGCACCGCACCCTGGTACGTCGGCGCGACGCTCGGCGCCGGTGACCTCGATTACACCGACGTCCATCGCGACATCCGGCTCGGCGCGATGAACCGCGTCGAATCCGCCACTACCCGCGGCTGGCACATGATGGGCAGCGTGCTGGGCGGGTACTGGTTCGACGACCGGGGCTGGCTGCATGGTCCGTTCGCGCGCGTCGCCTACCAGAAGGTTCACGTCGATGCCTTCGCCGAACGCGGCAGCGACAGCACCGCGCTCTACTACGGCCAACAGGATCGGACATCGCTCGTTTCCGAGCTTGGCTGGCAGGTCAGCGGCCAGATCGCGAACCTGCGCCCGTTCGCGCGCGCGACCTGGGAGCACGAAGGCCGCGCCGACGCGCGCATGGTGTCCGCATCGTCGGTGTCGGTCGGCGGCAGCTACGCGATGCCGGTGCTCGCGCCGGACAGCAGCTACATGCGCTACGAGCTCGGCGCAAGCAGCGACTTCGGTCATGTCACCGGCTACGTGACGGGATCGACCACGTCGGGCCGCAGCGGTGGCAACGGCTACACGGTGACGGCGGGACTTCGCGTCCCGCTGTAGCGCGGGTCGCGACCGCCTTCAGCCGGACCGGCGCGGCTTGACCTTGACGCGCGCGAGCGCGCGGTCGAGCAGCGGGCGCGGCAGCCAGCGCAACGCGCGGCCGGCGAGCGCCATCTGCCACGGCAGCACGTAGAAGCGCCGGCGGCGCGCGATCGCGCCCGCGATCTTGCGCGCCGCGACCTCGGGTCGCATCAGGAACGGCATCCGGTAGGGGTTCCCCGCGGTCATCGGGGTCTCGATGTAGCCGGGGCAGATGGTGACGACCGCGATGCCGCTGCCGCGAAGCTCGACGCGCAGGCTCTCCAGGTAGTTGATCGCCGCGGCCTTGGAAGCGCTGTAGGCGCCCGAGCCCGGGATGCCGCGAAAGCCGGCGACGCTCGCGATTCCGACCAGCGCCCCGCGCCGGGCCGCGCGCATCGCCGCGATGAAAGGCTGGAACGTGTGGACGATGCCGAGGACGTTGGTGCCGAGGACCTCGGCGAATGCCGGCATGTCCTCGGCGAAGTCGGTGACGGTACCGCGCGACACCCCGGCATTGGCGATGACGACGTCGGGCACGCCGAAACGCGCCAGGAAATCGCCGCCGGCGAGCGCAAGCGCCTGCGCGTCGCGGACGTCGCCCGCGTAGACCGCGATGCGCGCAGGCGCAAGCGCGGCGGCAATGCGGGCCAGCTCGACCTCGCGGCGCGCGAACAACCCCAGGCTCGAGCCGGTCGCCGCGTAATGGCGCGCCAGCGCCTCGCCGATGCCGGACGATGCGCCGGTGATGTAGACGTTCAAGCCGGGCGCCGCGCTCAGCCCTTCGTTCGCTCCGCGCGCGCCTTGGCGATCAGTTCGTCGATCGCGCCCGGCAGCGCGGCATGCGTGCCGACCATCGCGGAAGACGTCATGTATTTCCCGTCGACGATGACCGTGGGCACCGAGTCGATCGCATAGTCCTTGCCGAGCTGCATCGCGCGCTTCATCTTGCTGTCGACGGTGAACGAGGTGAAGATTCCCTCGACCTTCTTGCGATCGAGTCCCTTGGATGCAGTCCAGTCGAAGAACTTCTTGTCGTCCCACAGCGCGATGCCGTCGCCGTGGATCGCCTTGAACACCTCGGGCGAGACCTTGGCCTCGTCACCCATCGCGTCGAGGGTGTAGTAGATCCGGGCGAGATGCACCCACTGGTCGTGGAACATCACGGGCACGCGGCGGAACGCGACGTCGGGCGGCAGCTTGGCGCGCCAGGCGTCGAGAAACGGCTCGAGCGCCGCGCAATGCGGGCAGCCGTAGGAGAAGAATTCGATCACCTCGATCTTCTTGCCGGTGTCGACCGGCTGGGGATTGGAAAGGCGCATGTAGGTCTTCCCCTCGACCAGCGACGCAGCGATGCTGCCTCCGGCGAAGGTCATCGCGGCCACCGCCGCCAACATCGCCAGTACGACCCGGCGGGGCCTGCGCATTGCAGTCATGCTCATGTGGACTCCCAGAATGACGGGGCCGGCGCATCGGAATCGCGTCCCGATGATGCCCGGACACCCGCGGCAACGGGTTGGGACGGATCGGATGCGCCCAAGTTCCCGCCAATGATCGGAAACACGCTCAATACCTGACGACGGCGACGTCGAATCCGCGCTTCGAGAGCTCGGCTTTCATCCTGCCGAGCTCGTCCAGATTGTCGTACGGCCCCAGCCGGACGCGGTAGCGGATGCTCTTGTCCGGAAGCACGCCCTGCTGCACCGCGGCCTCCAGGCCGGCGAATGCGAGCCTGGCCTTCAGGTTCTCCGCATCGGATTCGCCGGTGAAGGAACCGGCCTGCAGCCAGTACCGGCTCCCTGGCTGCGGGGCCCTGGCGCCGTGTTCGATCGCCGCGACTGCCGCCGGTGGCGCGGTGCCTCGAGCAGGCGCCGCCGCAGTCGACGCCGTCGGCGCGGCTCCGGTGCCTGCGCCGCCGCCGGGGGTCGCAGCATCCGGTGGCAAACCCGCGGATCGACCGCGGGACTGCTCGGCAACGGCGCGATCACCGCGCTCGGCCGGGCGGACCTCGGGCTGCACTTTTGGCTCCTCGACCCCTGGAAGGATCTTGTAGAAGTCGAAGCGTGGCTTGTCGGCGTCGCCACCCTTCGCGGCTGCGCTCGCGTCTTGCGGCGGCTCCTGCGCGCTCCCGGCGGCCGACGGGAACCGGATCGCGGGATTGTTCCTCATCAGCCAGTACGCGACACCGGCGGCGAGCCCGAGTCCGACGACGATGCCGATGAATACGCCGAGCAGCGTGCCGCCGACGGCGGAGCTGCGCCGGGCTGCGCGGTGCGTGGAGGGTCGGCGCGTTGCGATGGGTGCGGTCATCTGGGGAGCGAAGGTTCCTGCGATCGGGTAGGGCCGTCGTGAAGTGCGTCACATCGTGTCGGGCGCGTCGATGCCGATGATCGACAATCCGTTGGCGAGCACCTGGCCCACCGCGACCACCAGCGCGAGTCTTGCATTCCTCACGCGCAGGTCGTCGACCAGGAAGCGCTCGGCATTATAGTAACTGTGGAATTCCTGCGCCAAATCCTTCAGGTAGAACGTCAGCTGGTGCGGCGCGAACTCCGCCGCCGCGGCCGCGAGCTCGTCCGGGAAATCGGCGACCCTGCGCAGCAGCGGAATCTCGTAGGCGCTGGTGAGGGGCGACAGGTCGACGCGGCGGAAGCGGGCGAGAGCGTCGTCGCGAGCGATCTCCGCCTGGCGCAGCACCGCCGCGACGCGCGCGTGGGCGTACTGCACGTAGTAGACCGGGTTCTCCTCGGACTGCGAGCGCGCCAGGTCGATGTCGAAGACGAACTCCGAATCGGCCTTGCGCGACACCAGGAAGAAGCGCACTGCATCGCGCCCGACCTCGTCGATCAGCTCGCGCAGCGTCACGTAGCTGCCCGCGCGCTTGCTGATCCTGATCTCCTGGCCACCGCGCATCACGGTGACCATCTTGTGCAGGACGTAATCCGGATAGCCGTCGGGAATGCCCATCCCGATCGCCTGCAGCCCGGCGCGCACCCGCGCGACCGTGCCGTGATGGTCCGACCCCTGGACGTCGAGCGCGCGCAGGAAGCCGCGCTCGAACTTGGTCAGGTGATAGGCGACGTCGGGAACGAAATACGTGTAGCCGCCGTCGGACTTGCGCATCACGCGGTCCTTGTCGTCGCCGAAGTCGGTCGTGCGCAGCCACAGCGCGCCCTCCTGCTCGTAGGTGTGGCCCGAAGCGACGAGCTTCGCGACCGTCGCGTCCACGCGCCCGTCGAGGTAGAGCGAGCTCTCCAGGAAGTAGTTGTCGAAGGAAACCCCGAACGCTCGCAGATCGCGGTCCTGCTCCTTGCGCAATTCGGTCACCGCATGGCGGCGGATCGCCTCGATGTCGGACAGGTCGTGGCCGACCTCGTCGAGATAGCGTTGCGCGAGCTCCCGCACGTATTCGCCGCGGTACCCGTCCTCCGGGAAATCGCCCGACTCGCCGAGCAGTTCCTTCGCGCGCGCGCGCACCGACACCGCGAGGTTGTGGATCTGCTGTCCCGCGTCGTTGTAATAGAACTCGCGCGTGACGTGGCAGCCCTGCCACTCGAGCAGCGTCGAGATCGCGTCACCCAGTGCGCCCTGCCGTCCGTGGCCCACGTGCAGCGGCCCGGTCGGATTGGCAGAGACGAACTCGACGATGATGCGCTCCCCGGCGCGCGACGCGGCGCGGCCATAGCCCACGCCCGCGGCGAGGACCTCGGCGACCACCGCCTGCCTTGCGGCGTCGCTGAGGCGAAGATTGATGAATCCGGGACCCGCGACTTCGCAGCCCTCGACCACGTCGGCGAGCGCATCCTTCAG
>DASYXO010000031.1:0-2429 GCA_035934825.1 Casimicrobiaceae bacterium | reverse complement strand
CTGTTCGCGAACTTCTACCGGCGCGAGCTGACGCTGCGCTATCTCGGCAGCACCACCGGTTTCGCGTGGGCGCTCGTGCATCCGCTGGTGCTGCTGGGCGTCTACCATTTCGTGTTCACCAGCATCTTCCATGCGACGGGTTTCGCGGGGCAGAGCTTCCTTGCCTTCGTCGCAGTCGCGCTGTGGCCGTGGCTCGCCGCGCAGGAATCGATGCAGCGCGGCACGATCAGCATCGCCGGCTACTCGGGCATGATCCGCAAGGTGGCATTCCCTCACGAGATCGTCGTATACGCGTCGGTCGCCGCGACGTTCACGCTGCAGCTGATCGGCTACCTGGTCGTGCTGGGGGTGCTCAAGGCGAGCGGCGAGGCGATCCACCTGCGCGGGCTGTTGATCGCGCTGCCGGTGTGGGCGATCGTGCTGGTCGGCGTCACCGGCGTCGTATTGTTCCTCTCGGCGCTGCAGGTCTTCATCCGCGACATCGAGCACATCCTGATGCCGCTGCTGATGATCCTGATGTACCTGACGCCGGTCCTCTACCCGCTGACGCTGGTGCCCGCGTCCCTGCGCCCGTGGGTCGCGCTCAATCCGTTCTCGTGGATGGTCGGGCGGCTGCGCGACGCGCTCCTGGAAGGGCGTCTCGCGCTGCAGTGGGTCGATGTGGCCGCGGTCGTCGTCGCGGTCGCTGTCTTCGCCGGCGGTCTCGCGGTGTTCCGCAGGCTGTCGCCGCATTTCGAGGACTTCATTTGACGGCGCTGCTGGCACTTGCGGACGTCGGCAAGGACTACGCGAAGGTGCAGCCGCGCGGGGGGCGCTCGCGCCTGGTCTGGGACCTGTTGTGCGGCCGGTCGGCGACGCACGTGTTCCGGGCGCTCGACGGCGTGTCCTTCGAGATCCGGCGCGGCGAGTCGCTGGGTGTCATCGGCGAGAACGGCGCCGGCAAGTCGACGCTGCTGAAGGTCATCGCCGGCGTCATCAAGCCCACGCGCGGAACGATGACGGTCGACGGGCGCGTCGGCGCGCTGCTCGAGCTGGGATCCGGATTCCATCCCGATTACACGGGCCTCGCGAACATCGAGCTCGCGGCCGCACTGTTGGGACTCACGCCCGCCGAAATCGCCGACAAGCGCGACGAGATCATCGCTTTCGCCGAGCTGGGCGATCACATCCGCGACCCGATCAAGCAGTATTCGTCGGGCATGGTGGTGCGCCTGGGTTTCGCGGTCGCGACCGCGCTCGCGCCAGACATCCTGATCACCGACGAGGTGCTCGCCGTCGGCGACGAGTCGTTCCAGAAGAAATGCATCGCCTGGATCGAGCGCTACCTCGCCTGCGACGGCACGCTGCTGTTCTGCTCGCACAGCATGTACCACGTGCAGAAGCTTTGCCGCAACGCGATGTGGCTGAAGGACGGACGTGTCGAGCGCTACGGGACGGCGGACGGGGTGACCCAGGCCTACCTCGCGTATCACGAGGCGAAGGAGGCGCGCTCGAAAGGCGCCATCGCGCTGGAGCGGGCGGCGAGCGCCGGCTACTACGCAATCCAGTCGCTGGAGCTCGATCGCAGCGACGTCGAGCGCGGCGGCGACGTCACGCTGCACGGCGACGTCTACACGCCCGACGGACGCGCCCCGGTGATCGTCATCGGCATCGTGCGCGCCGACGGCACGCCGGTGTTCGGCGTCGCCACCGACATGGATGGCGTCGGGCTCACGTCGATCGCGGCCGATCGCTACGGATTCTCCCTGACGCTGCCCGCATTGCCGCTGCAGCCCGGCAGCTACGAAGTCAGGGCGCATGCCGCCGATCCCGAGGGCGTGCGCATCTTCGATCATGTCGAGCGACCACTGACGGTACGCGGCGCCACGCGCGAGCTCGGCCTGGTCCACCTCACCCATCGCTGGCACGACGGCATCACGCGATGACCGCCAAGGTCAATTTCGGCTGCGGCCCGGAAGGCAAGCTGCCCGGCTGGATCAACGTCGACCTGTCCCCGGATGCGGCGCCCGACGTCATCGCCGACCTCGCGAAGGACCTGCCGTTCGCGAGCGGCAGCATCGACTTCATCCACACCGAGGATTTCGTCGCCGCGCTCGAGCTCGATCAGGCGAAGCATTTCCTGCGCGAATGTGCGCGCATCCTCAAGCCGGCCGGCGTCATGCGCGTGCTGACCCCCGATCTCGCCAGGCTGTGCCGGACCTATCTCGAGCAGCCGGCGTGGCTGGTGGCGACTTGGGATCGCACGGTCGGCGTTCCCCTGGCCACGCGTTCCGCCTGCGAGGTCGTCAACCTCGGCGTGCGACTCGCGGGCCGGTTCCATTACGACGCCCCCACGTTCCGACAGGTTGCCGCGGAATGCGGCTTGCGCGCCGAAGAGGTCGCCTGGCGCCGCAGCGAGCACCCGGAATTGCGCAATCTCGACCTGCGCG
>DASYXO010000005.1:0-2430 GCA_035934825.1 Casimicrobiaceae bacterium | reverse complement strand
GCCTGCGCTTTCGCGGCCTGCACGCGTACCAGGGCGCGGCGCAGCACCTGCGCGCGCCTGCCGAGCGGCGCGCAGCGATCGCGGCTGCCGCGCGCGATGCACAGGCCACGCGCGAGCTGATCGAGGGCGCCGGCATCGACTGCGAGATCGTGACCGGAGCCGGCACCGGGACCTGGCAGCTCGAGCGCGATCTTCGCGCCTGCAACGAGCTGCAGCCGGGCTCGTACGTGTTCATGGACGTCGATTACCTGCGCAATGTCGCCGACGCGTCCGAGCCGCGCTTCGAGCCCAGCCTCTTCGTCGTTGCCGGCGTGATGAGCACGCCGGCCCGCGATCGCGCGATCGTCGATGCCGGGCTGAAGGCGTTGTCGTTCGATTCCGGCCTGCCGCAGGTGCACGGCCGGCCGAGCGTCGACTACGTCAGGGCGTCCGACGAGCACGGCGTGCTGCGAATCCCCGAGTCCGGGACGCCGCTCGCGCTCGACGAGCGCATGTGGCTCGTCCCAGGACATTGCGACCCGACGGTCAATCTCTACGACTTCATCGTTGCCGTGCGCGACGGGACCGTCGCGGCGGTGTGGCCGGTCGAGGCCCGCGGCGCGCTGGGCTGATCAGAGGGTCGCGACGCCGCGCGGCGTGCGCAGCATCGCGGCGAGCCGCGGCGAGCGGCCGTAGGACACTTTGAGGATGTCGGAAAGCCCCAGCGCCGCCACGGCGCTGCGCACCGGCGCGGGCTCGGGATGCTCGCCGGCCAGCGCCATCAGCGACAGACCCGGGTCGGCGAGACGATCGGCGGGGTGGCGCGCATCGGCCCACTGGATCAGCGTCGGCACCAGCCCGCGCTGCGGCAGGTGCCCGTCGCCGGGGACGGTGATGCGCCAGGTGAAATCGCCGCGGGTCATGGTCATGATCGGTCCGAGGTCGGTTCGCGTCGCGTCGGTGTCGATGTCGCGCGTGCGCACGACCCAGTGCACGAGCGCCGGGCCGTCGGCGAGCCTCGCGCGCATGCCGGGATCGTCGAGGGCGAACCAGCGAGGGCGCGCCGGAGCAACGGCTGCAGGGTCGATCGCAATCACTTCGATATAGCGTCGCGGCCCCAGCCCGACGATCGCGTTGTGCGTTCCCATCGCGACATGCGCGCCCCCCGCCTGCGCATCGGCGCCGATCCGTTCGCGCAGCCACGCGGTGCCTTCGGCGAGCGAGCGCGCCGCGACGACCAGGTGGTCGATCGCGAGCTCGGCGCAAGGGCGATGGACGCTAGGCATCGCCGGCGCCCCCGGCCGGCGCCGGCTCCCCGCCGGCGAAATCGAGCTCGACGCGAGCGCCATTGCCATCGCTGAAGAACAGCTGCCACATGTCGCCGGCCGGCAGGCGGCGGCATTCGTACTCGACGCCGCGGGCGGAGAGCCGCGCGACGGTGCCTGCGAGCCCGACGGCCGAGAATGCCATGTGGTCGATCACGCCCGCGCGCAGCTCGCTCTGCTTGCGTCCGCCGACGACGTGCAGGATCGGCGCGTCGCCCGAATACAGCCAGGCGCCCGGGAAGCTGAACGGAGGACGCGGGCCGTCGACCAGTCCGAGCAGGTCGCGGTAGAAGTCGACGGTCGCGGCGACGTCGTCGGTAAGAATCGTGAAATGGTTCATTGCGGTGACGGGCATCGCGGTCTCCTCAGATCAGCACGACGTCGTACTGCTCCTGCGTGTAGAGGGTCTCGACCTGCAGGGAAATCGGCTTGCCGATGAAGTCGCCGAGCTGGGCGAGGCTCTGCGACTCCTCGTCGAGGAACATGTCGATGACCGACTGCGAGGCGAGGATGCGGAACTCGCGGGCATTGAACTGCTTCGCCTCGCGCAGGATCTCGCGCAGAATCTCGTAGCACACGGTCTGCGCTGTCTTGAACTCTCCCCGGCCGCTGCACGTGGGGCAGGGCTCGCACAGCACGTGCGCCAGCGATTCGCGCGTACGCTTGCGGGTCATCTCGACCAGGCCGAGCTGCGTGAATCCGTTGACGGTGAGCCGAGTGCGGTCCTTTTCCAGCGCCTTGCCGAGCTCGGCCAGCACGGCGCTGCGGTGGTCGGAATTCTCCATGTCGATGAAGTCGATGATGATGATCCCGCCGAGGTTGCGCATCCGCAACTGGCGCGCGATCACCTGCGCCGCCTCGAGGTTGGTCTTGAAGATCGTTTCGTCGAAGCTGCGTCCGCCGACGAAGCCACCGGTGTTGACGTCGATCGTCGTCATCGCCTCGGTCTGGTCGAAGATCAGGTAGCCCCCCGACTTGAGGCTGACGCGGCGCGCCAGCGCGCGCTCGATCTCGTCCTCGACGCCGTGGAGGTCGAACAGCGGCCGCTCACCCGCGTAATGTTCGATCCTTTCGACCAGCGCGGGGGTGTACTCGCGCGCGAACTCCCGCATCCTGACGAAGGTCT
>DASYXO010000368.1:0-6437 GCA_035934825.1 Casimicrobiaceae bacterium | reverse complement strand
ACAGCTCTGACCCCATTTTCTTTACGGCTCTGACCCCATTTTCTCCTGACCCCATTTTCTTCTTCAGGCCAGCGCAAGCGTCACGTTCACCTGCGTCGGATCGTCGGAACCGTCCTCGAGCGCGAACCCGAGCGAGCGAACGAGCATCAGCATCGACTCGTTCTCGCGCAGCACGACCCCCGTCAGGCGCTGGAAGCCGCGGCGCTTGGCGCAGCCGACCAGCCTGCGCATCAGGATCGTCGCCACGCCGCGGCGCTGCCAGGCGTCCGCGACGACGACGGCGAACTCGGCGCTGGTCTGGTCGGGATTGGCGATGTAGCGGGCGACCCCGACGAACGCCGGCGGCGCGGCCGGCTCGGGCGGGTTCGCGACCGCGACCAGCGCCAACTCTCGATCGTAGTCGACTTGCGTGAAGCGCGCGACCATTGACGGCGTCAGGTCCGTGAATCGATAGAAGAAGCGGTAGTAGCGCGACTGCTCGGACAGGCCACCTACGAATGCGCGCTCGAGTTCCGCATCCTCGGGCCGGATTGGTCTCAGGTGCAGCACGACGCCATCGCGCAGCGCCACGTCCCCGATCAGCTCGACCGGGTACGGATGGATGGCCATGTGCGGATAGCCGCGCTGCAACCGCCGCCGCGGGTCGACGCTGAAGCGGACATCAGCGATGAAGGCACGACGACCGTCGAAGCGCATCGAATCCAGGTCGAGGCGACGCACCCATGGCAGCGCGCATACCAGCGCCGAGACGCGAGTCAGGACGTCGACCAGAGCGTCTGTCGCGGCGAGTGAGAGCCAGGCAGTTCCCGCGGACCCGCCCGCATCCGCGATCAGGTCGGCCGCAAGCCGCTCGTTGATCGGTGGCAGCGCCAGCGCCGGACTGCGTGCCGACCTGCAGGCGATCGCATCCGTGGCAAGCGTGATCACCGGCCCGAAATGTGCGTCGGTCACCACCCGCACGGTGGCGGGGGACGGTTCGCCGTCGCGCGGCGCCTCCTGCACGACGATGCGACCGGTCCATCCCGCGGGCCGCGCCTGCGCAGCAACGCGATGGAGCTCGTGCCACGCTCTGTGCAGCGAGCGCCGCATGCGGATGAGCTGCGATGGCAGCCTGCGCTCCTCGGCATCCAGGCGCAGCAGAAGCGGGAAGCGCAATGCGCGCACCGCGGCCTCGGCTTCCGGCAAAGTTGCGACCCGCGCGAATCCGGTGCCAATGCCGAATGCACGCAGAACGGTCAACGCCTCGCCCACGGTCAGGCCATGCCGTTGGTCGTCGGCCAGCGCTGCCCGCAGCGCCTCGATCGCGGCGAGATTCGGCGGCTCCGGCTCGGGCTGCGGCGGCGGGACCTCCAGCAACATCGCCTGGTTGTTGCGATAGGCGAGCAGGAACGACAGCGCCTCGACCGCGTTTTCCGGCGTGTAGAAATTGGGTACGCCGCCGGCCTCCAGCGCGTCGTGAACCTCCTGCCGGTCGATCGCGCCCAGCCATGCGGCGAGCACTGGCTTGGAATGCCTCGAAGCGATCTCCGCCAGCGCGCGTGCGGCGTCGATCGCGGGCGCGCTGGGGCGCGGAACGTGCAACGCGACGACGATGTCGACGTTGGAGTCGGAAAGTGCGGCGTCGACGGCGGCCGCGAGCTTTTCCACGGGCGTGTCGCCGCGCACGTCGACTGGATTGCCATGCGGCCCGTCGTCGACGGTCAGCGCCTGCAGCGTGTCGACCGTCGCCCCGGTGAAGGTCGCGAGCTTCACGCGGCGATCCGACGCGCTGTCGGCGGCGAGCAGCGCAGGTCCGCGCCCGTTGGACACGATGGCGAGGCGGTCACCCTGCGGAATGCGCCCGCGTGCGAGGATGCGCGCCGCTGACACCAGCTGCGTGTACGTCTGCACGCGCACGGTGCCCGCGCGCATCATCGCTGCCCCGAACACCGCATCGGCGGATACGTCCGTTCCCTGGTCGCCCTCGATCGAGCGCCCGGCCTTGAGCACGACCACCGGCTTGGTGCGCGCCGCGGCGCGCAGCGCCGAAACGAACGCCCGCGCGTCCCCCGGTTCCTCGACATAGAGCAGGATGCCGTCGGTGGCGAGATCGAGCAGCAGGCAATCGAGCAACTCGCCAAAGCCGACATCGATGCCGCCTCCCAGCGAGATCACCGTCGAGAACCCGATGCCCAGCGGCGTCGCGAAATCGAGCAGCGCCGTCGCCACCGCGCCCGATTGCGCGACCAGCGCCAGGCGTCCGGGAAGCGCCGCGGGTGCGCAGTATGTCGCGTTGAGGCCGATGCCCGGCCGGACGACGCCGAGCGCGCCGGGGCCGATGACGCGCACCCGGCTGCGCTTCGCGACCGCAGCGATCTCGCGCGACCACGCGCGACCGGTTCTTCGGTCGGGCGCACTCGGCGCCGTCATGACGATGGCGACGCCCACCGTGCCGGCCGACATCGATTCGAGGACCTCGATGACCACATGCGGCGGTGTCGCGACGATCGCGAGATCGACCCGCTTGCCGATCGCGGCGAGCGTCGGATAGGCGGCCTGTCCCCGGATCGCAGGGTGCCGCGGATTCACTGGATACACCGCGCCGCGGAATCCACCCGACAGCAGGTTCTCCAGCACCACGCAGCCGAGGGATCCGACACGCTCCGACGCTCCCACCAGGGCGACGGACTCGGGCGCGATCAGCGGCCGCAGGTAATGGTGCATGGCGAATGTTCGCCCGCGACGCACTTTGCTGACAAGCGCGGTCCGCGCGTCGGCGGCTCGTCGCTCGGAGCCGCAAGCGTCGATCGATACGCTCGCGGCGGCGGAGGCTATAATCCGCGCGCTGCCAGCTCGCAGCGCCGGGTTCCTGCCACGACCCGCCATCCCGCGCAGTGCCACGGGCCCGTAGCTCAGTCGGTTAGAGCAGGCGACTCATAATCGCTTGGTCGCTGGTTCGATCCCAGCCGGGCCCACTAGTAAACACGTGGTATTCGACGATAGCGATCGCTAACATAAAACGCGATGGGATGGGATTGCTCCCCGTACAGGTACCCGTTTTGTAACCGGCTGCCAATTGGAGCCACCGTGACCACTGCCGCGTTCACTGCCATCTGCTCCGCTATCGCCGCAGGCAGTTCGGCGATCGCGGCATGGAAATCTTTCTCCCTGGCGAAGTCGAACGCTGAGAGAACGTCGGACGCGGAGCGGCGCGCTCTGAGGCACGAGATCGAAGAGACCGCGCGGTCGATCGAGATCGAGGGACGACGATCGGCGCGCGCCCAGGAGCGAGTAAGGCAGCTAACGCAAACGAGGGCGGCCATGTCCGGCGCGTCGACCAACAGCGGCACGCACGAGGTAACGGCGGCGATCGAGGAACTCCAGAAGCGCATTGCCGGAATCCGGCACCAGGCGGCGGGATTGGCAACATCCTCTCCCGAGTCGAAGGAAACCATTGGTGCTCTGGCGGACCGGTTGCCGCGCTGTCGCCGAGATCATGACCGAGTGTCCGCGATGCGGCGCGCGGTCATGCATCCGCGGCATGGGATATCACATGTATTCGAGCGCGGTCGCCATGGTCTGCTTGGTAGCGGGGCGGCTCACTATTGAACGCCAATCCAGCAGGACGTTAGGCAGAAACGCTGCAAGCGCGATGGCCGACCAAACGACAATTTCGATGCCCGTTTCGCCCATCGCCAGGATCGGCGGAATCGGGATAAGGAGCCGCGCCACGGTGAAGACCATTGCGAAGGCGTAGCCACGGATCATCCAGCGTCGGTGTTGCACAATGTTGCCGTTACGCACGCAATAAAACGCGATCGCGGTTGCTGCCACCCAGCCGAAGGCTTGAACGCCCGACGCCGCGACGAGAGAGGGCGAGTCGATCCTCGCCGCGACCACCAGGGCAAAGGGTGCTGCAACGATTACGCAGGCGATGTAGACATAGCCCATCGCGCGATGAAACTTCAGGTAGTTTGCGCGCAGTCGGTTCGAGAGTTGCAATACCCCGATCGCAAGGGCCAGCGCCCCGAAAAGACCGTGCACAAGCAGGAACCGCAGCGCCGGTTGGTAATGCTGTGCCATGGGTGATGATGCGTCGAGAACGCCTCGATTCTTCATGTAGGCAACGAAGACTGTCAAAAGCGCGAAAATCAGAAAGAAAACGAGCTTAGCCCGCGACTTTGTGTGCGGTATGGGTGCCGTGGTATCCGACATGGTCAACCTCCCTATTAGATTTCTGAGCGCGCATGTTGGCGTCACTACTTACCGATGCGAACCTCGGCAATGACCTGCAGCGGCACGCGTAGGCGCGAGCCTGGTTGAGGTGATTCTGCGATTGCCGCGCCTGAATGCAAAGCCGGTCTCGCGGTCATCGGGCCGGAGGCTCGAAAATGCTACACCAGCAGGTCGGTAATGCCTACGACTGCCGGCCCCCGGACGAGACGCGTTGCGGTATCCGCAATTCATCCGCCTCGTATCGGGACCCGGGCTCGCAATGCACCAACGCGGGGACGCTTCCGCGTCGTCTCATCCGCCGAATTTGAATTCGGTCGCGCCCGTGGTCGTATCCATGGTGATCGTGAGCGGCGCCTGGGCAGCCTCGGGCTACGTGGCCGCCGCCGGTGCCTGCGTATGCGCCGCCGTGGTGATCGTGTCGGCCGCGGCCTCGAGCGTGGTCGCGGCGGCGATGAACTTCGACAGGAGCTGCGTCTGCAGTAAAGGGTCCAGCAGTCCGAACGCTGCCGCCAGGTCGGCGTTGATCCTGGTTTCCCGCGACTGCACCTGCGTCGGATCGGCCGCTGAACTCAGTGGGGCCCTGAGTTGCCCGGCCTCGTGCTGATAGAAGTTGCACTGGCCTTGCTTGTCGAGCGTCTTGATCTGGAAGTCACCCCTCATCGTCTTGGTGAACGAGCTGTCGATCCCGCGATGGCAGGACGGTGTACGGCGCCATTGCGCCTCCGTACCGCGGTACCAGGTCCTGAGCGGCCCCGATATGAACTCGTGGCGCCCTATCGGGAGATCGACGGCGAGCCGTAATCTCGCCGTTCGGCCGCCTTGCCTGCATCCGGCCGGCTCGGTTACTGCGTCTTTCGGCGACGCTCCATCGGGAGCGATTTCGCACGACGTTGTGTTTCCGGTTCGCGAATTGCGATCAAGCGCGCCGAGACTTTGCCCGCAGCCCTGAGGCTCGCGACCTGGCCGTCGCAGAGGTTGCCCGGCGTGCCGCGGCGTGGGCTTGCAACCCAGATCACCGATCAGCGATTCAACTCGTCGGCGCGCACATCACCGGCGAATTCGGCGGGATCCCGTAGCCTTCCTGGGTCCAGCCACCGTCCTGGATGATCGAATCGCGGACATCGACCTCGGTCGTATAGCGATGATGGAGCCCGTTGGAATCATTGAGGAAGCGGTAGACGGGCTTGCTGCCGGCCGGACAGGCGCCGGTGGCGGCGTTGGGAAGCAGGATGTAGAAAACCGACGGGCTTTCCTCCACCCACTGCGCTGCGAACTTTTGCGCGACCGCTGCGCATTCCGCAGGGCTGGCCGAATAGAAATGCGAATCCCCGTAGGAGGGCGTGACATAGAACCGGCAGACCGGCTGCGCGCCCGTCGGCGCGACCGACGGATCGGTGTAGGCGAGGAAACGCAAGCCGGTTCGCACCCATCCCACCAGGACGCCGGTGTCGAGAACCTGGATTTCAAGCGGGCTGGCGGTGATGAAATAGTCGTCGAGCGTCGCGTTGTAGTACTCGACCACCGGCGTCGTCTTCGCGGGATTGGCGGCACCGGGGGTCAGATACTGGACGAGCAACGGAAGGGCCACGTCGAACCGGGAGAAGTCGTCGATGCCCGTTGGCGCGTTGCAGGACGAGCCCCCGCCGTAGAGGCCGCCGCGTAGCTCCAGGTAGCTGCGCGACGCGTCCAGGGTAAACAAGCCGCTGCCGCTGCTCCCCGGCTCCGTCACCCCACGCGACCATTGCATCGCGATGAACGAGCTTCCGTCGGAATAGGTGTCGTAGTGTTGCACGGCGCCCTGGCTGAACTTCTTGAGGTCCCCTCTTGGGTGGTGGATGCCGTCGGCGGAGGTGCCAATCGCGACCATTCCATTGCCGTTCCACGCCGAGAACGTGGCGCCCGCAGGCGGCGCGGCGTTGAGCCGGACCAGCGCCCAATCGTAGTCCACGCCGCGGGCCAACAGCGTTGCGCCGGAAGTCGCCTGCGAAAAGCTGACGTTCGCGGCGTCGTCCAAGCCGCAGGTATCGGTCTGGAAGCGCCAGAAGGTCTCGAAGGTCTGCGCCACTGCCGCCGGTTGGCCTTGCGAGGCGGCGGGATCGGAGCCGTCATTGTCGATGCAGTGGTTCGCAGTGTAGAACTAGGGCGTCAGGGACGTCGCCGAATCATTGAGCAGCGTGCCGGTGCACAGATAGCTGCTCCCGTGGTCCACCAGCAGGATCCGC
>DASYXO010000361.1:0-6125 GCA_035934825.1 Casimicrobiaceae bacterium | reverse complement strand
TCAGCTGCATCAGGTCGTTCTGGAACACGACCTTGCCGGGCGTGGTCGCGATGTTGACGCCGAGCTCGAAGGCCTTCGAATCGGTCATCGAGATCCTGAGCTGGCCGTTGCCGCGCTCGATGTCGTCGAGCAGGTTGTGCAGGCCCCGCACGAGGTTCTGGCCGCCGCTGGCGACGGTCTCGCGGAACACCTCGGGGTTGGTCAGGGCGAAGTTGGACGGTGCGAGCGCGTCGATGTACTGGCGCGTGAAGAAGTCGATCTTCTTCTTCATCGGCTCGGGCATGCCTTCGACGCTTGCGACCTGCTCGTGCATCCAGCGCGCGGCGATAAGGTACGACTGCTTCACGTAATCGAACAGGAAATGCTCGTGCCAGCCCGCGTCCTTGAAGCGCTTGTCGCCTTGTGCCGGCTCGGCGACGGCGATGGCCGGCGCGCCCATCATGCGCAGCATCGAGCTCTGCCACAGGCTCATGTAGTCGCGCCAGAGGTTCATCTGCCCTTCGGCGAGGCGCGCCGGATTGGTCAGCATCTTGGCGGCGAGCTCCATGAACGCCTGGCCGAGTCCCAACTCGTCGCCGGGAACGACCGATTGGCTGCCGGCGTGGCGGGCGGCGAACTCGCCCATCAGCTTGGCGCTCTTCTCGGCGGCCGAGGCCAGCGATTCGGCGAGCGCCATCGGATCGTAGCTGGCCGCGCCGGGCGCTGCAGCGGTGGATGGGTTCGGAGCGGGGGTGGCCATCGAGCCTCTCGCAGTGTCGTCAGGAACGTCGGTCGGACATTCTACGCGGCGTAACGGATCGTGCCGTCGGGCGCAACGTCGCGCGTCGCGCGCCCGCTCCTCCACAGGTGGTTCAGGTGGGCGATCGCCTCGCCCATTGCGAAGAAGCGCTGCTGGAGGTCGAGCTCGCGCCGGAACAGTACCGGGATCATGTCGGACGCGGTCCGGGGCGAGGGCGCTGCGGCCAGTGCCGCTTGCAGCTCGGCGAGTCGCTCGGCGTGATGGCGGCGCAGCGCGTCGACGCGCTCGGCGATGCCGTGAAACGGGCGGCCGTGCGAAGGCAGGACCAGCGTATCGGGCGGCAGCGGCTCGAAGCGCGACAGCGACGCGAGGAACCTCGCGACGGGATCGCCATCGGGCTCGCCAGGCCAGACGGCGACATTCGTGGAAATCCGCGGCAGGAGCATGTCGCCCGAGATCAGCAGCCGTGCCGGTACGCAGGAGAGCGAAGCGTGCTCTGGCGAATGCCCGTAGCCGGCGACGACTTCCCACTGCCACGGTCCGGCGGCCACGCGGTCGCCATCGATCAAGCGCAGGAACGAATGCGGCGCCTCCGGCACGCCGCGATGGTAGTGGTTGCCTCGAGCCGCCAGTGCCGCCAGGTGCTCGGCCGGCATTCCGTGGCGCGCGAAGAGGCCGCCTACATCGACCCGACCGAGACCGGCCTCGCCGGCGATCAGCGCGTGCGAGGTGAGGAATTCGGCCTGGGTCATCGCGATCGTGCAGCCGAAGCGCGCGGCCAGCCATTCGGCATTGCCGAGGTGGTCGGGGTGGCAGTGCGTGACGATGATGCGGCGGATCGGCCGGTCGCGCAGCGTCGTTTCGAAGTGGGTGTGCCAGTGGCCGCGCGTCACGCCATCGCCGTAACCGCAGTCGACCAGCGTATGACCGTCGGGCTCGGCGACGAGCCACAGGTTGATGTGGTCGAGCGCGAAGGGCAGCGGCATTCGCAGCCAAAGCACGCCGGGAGCGACTGCGACCGCGTGTCCGGGTGCGGGCGGGTGCTGCGCATGCTCTTCCATTTCGCTATGGTATCGTGGCATCGGCGGCGCGCCCGCGCCGATTCGCAGCTCCCGTTCCGAACGCCATGTCCTCCAGAGGCCGTAAGACCGCCGCGTCGACGACGCGGGCGCCAACCTACTCGATTTCCGAGCTCGCCCGCGAGTTTGCGCTGACCACCCGGGCGATCCGTTTCTACGAGGATTGCGGCCTGATCTCTCCGCGCCGCGAGAAGCGCAGTCGCATCTACGGGGAGCGCGAGCGCGTGCGCATCAAGCTGATCCTGCGCGGCAAGCGCCTGGGCCTCGCGCTCTCCGAGATTGGCGAGCTGCTCGACCTCTACGAGGTGCGACGCAACGAGCGCGCGCAGCTTACGGCGTTCCTCGCGCTGCTCGCCGACCGGCGAACGCGCCTGCTGCAGCAGCGGGAGGACATCGAGATCGTGCTGGCCGAGATCGACGGCATCGAGCGCGAGTGCCGGCGTCGCCTCGCCGCCGAGGCCAAGGGGATGGCAGCGGGCGCTGATTGACGTTTACGTAAACGTCATGGAGAATCTGTCCACGCGAGACGCCGGGCGGGACCCGTTGCCGGGTGCCCCGCGGGCGACGGGAAATCGACCGGCCATGGCACAGGCGTTCACCCCTGCATTTGCGGACTTCGAGGCTCGCGTACGCGCGAGCTTTGCTCGCCAGGGAGCGATGGCGCTGGTGGGCGCGGTGCTGGGTGAGGTGCGACCGGGATACTGCGCGATCGCGCTCGTGCCGCGTCCCGAGGTGTCGCAGCAGCACGGCTACGTCCATGCGGGTATTCTGGCGACGCTGGTCGACACCGCGGGCGGCTATGCCGGCTACACGCTGTTCCCCGAGGACAGCTCGGTGCTGACGGTCGAGTTCAAGCTGAACCTGCTCGCCCCTGCCCACGGCGAGCGGATCGTCGCCGAAGGCTTCGTCGTCAAGGCCGGGCGCACGCTTGCGATCACGCGCGGCGAGGTCCACGCCGAGCACGAAGGACAACGGGTGCAGGTCGCGATGATGCAGCAGACATTGATCGTGATGCGCGGCCGGGCCGAGGGCTGACCGGCCGGCGGCGGATCGTCGGACCGCGGCGGAACGCCGGATGGCGGCCGCGGTGCGAACCAGGGATCGCGAGGCGAGGCTTTGCATGGACGCATTTCCTGCACTGGATTTCGAGCTTGGCGAGACCGTCGACATGCTGCGCGAATCGGTGCGCCAGTTCGCCGCCGCCGAGATCGCGCCTTGCGCGGCGGACATCGACCGCAACAACGCATTTCCCGCGGACCTGTGGCGCAAGCTCGGGGACATGGGGCTGCTCGGCATCACGGTCGAGGAGGAGTACGGCGGCAGCGGGCTAGGCTACCTCGCGCACGTCGTCGCCATGGAGGAGATCTCGCGCGCCTCGGCATCGGTCGGGCTGTCCTACGGCGCGCATTCGAACCTCTGCGTCAACCAAGTCCGGCGCAACGGCAGCGACGCGCAGCGGCGCCGCTACCTGCCCGGCCTGGTCGCGGGCGAGAAGGTCGGCGCGCTGGCGATGAGCGAGGCGGGGTCGGGATCGGACGTCGTGTCGATGCGTCTTGCAGCGACACGGCGCGGCGACGGCTTCGTCCTGAGCGGCACCAAGATGTGGATCACCAACGGCCCGGACGCCGACACGCTGGTCGTCTACGCCAAGACCGATCCGCAGGCAGGCGCCCGCGGCATCACCGCATTCATCGTCGAGAAGGGGATGCACGGCTTCACGACGGCGCAGAAGCTCGACAAGCTCGGCATGCGCGGATCGAACACCTGCGAGCTCGTATTCGACGGCTGCTTCGTGCCCGCGGCGAACGTGCTGGGCGAGGAGGGGCACGGCGTCAACGTTCTGATGAGCGGGCTCGATTACGAGCGCGCGGTGCTCGCCGGCGGACCGTTGGGCATCATGGCCGCGTGCCTCGACCAGGTGCTGCCCTACGTCCACGAGCGCAGCCAGTTCGGCCAGCCGATCGGCGAGTTCCAGCTGATGCAGGGCAAGCTTGCCGACATGTACACGACGATGAACGCATGCCGCGCCTACGTCTACGCGGTCGCGCGCGCCTGCGACCGCGGGCTGACGACGCGCAAGGACGCCGCCGGGGCGATCCTCTACGCCGCCGAGAAGGCGACGTGGATGGCAGGCGAGGCGATCCAGTGCCTGGGCGGCAATGGCTACATCAATGAGTTCCCTACCGGCCGGCTGTGGCGCGACGCCAAGCTCTACGAGATCGGCGCCGGCACCTCCGAGATCCGGCGCATGCTGATCGGACGCGAGCTCTTCAACGACACGAAATAGCGGGCGAGAAACGAACATGCTCAATGACCCGATCGTCATCGTCGGTGCTGCGCGCACGCCCATGGGCGGATTCCAGGGCGTGTTCGCGCCCCTTTCCGCAAGCGATCTCGGTGCAGTCGCGATCAAGGCCGCGGTCGAGCGCGCGGGCATCAAGCCCACCGACGTCGACAAGACGATCTTCGGCTGCGTGCTGCCGGCGGGGCAAGGGCAGGCGCCTGCGCGCCAGGCGTCGATCAAGGCGGGCCTGCCGCTTGGCGCCGGATGCACGACGGTCAACAAGATGTGCGGCTCGGCGATGGAGGCGGCGATCCTCGCTCACGACGCGCTCGCCGCCGGGTCTTGCGACGTGATCGTCGCCGGCGGCATGGAGAGCATGACCAATGCGCCCTACCTGATGCCCAAGGCCCGCGCCGGCTACCGGATGGGGCACCAGACCGTCTTCGACCACATGTTCCTCGACGGCCTCGAAGATGCCTACGACAAGGGGCGGTTGATGGGCACCTTCGCCGAGGACTGCGCGGCGAGCTTTGCCTTCACGCGCGAGGCCCAGGACGAGTTCGCGCTCGCCTCGTTGTCGCGGGCGCTGGCCGCGAACCAGGACGGCAGCTTCGCCTGGGAGATCGCGCCGGTCACGGTGAGCGGCAGGAACGGCGAAGTCGTCGTCGACCGCGACGAGCAGCCGGCGAAAGCCGCGCCCGACAAGATCCCGACGCTGAAGCCCGCTTTCCGCAAGGACGGCACCGTCACGGCCGCGAATTCGAGCTCGATCTCGGACGGCGCCGCGGCGCTGGTGCTGATGCGCCGCTCGACCGCCGAGGCGCGTGGCGTCAAGCCGCTGGCCGTCGTCGTCGCCCACGCGACGCACTCGCAGGAGCCCGCGCTGTTCACCACCGCACCGGTCGGGGCGATCCGGAAGATCTACGCCAGGACCGGGTGGACGACGCGCGACGTTGACCTGTTCGAGATCAACGAGGCCTTCGCCGTGGTCGCGATGGCGGCGATGAAGGAGCACGGCATCGCCCACGATCGCATCAACGTCCACGGCGGCGCCTGTGCGCTCGGACATCCGATCGGCGCCTCCGGCGCGCGGATCGTCGTCACCCTGCTGGGCGCGCTGCGCAAGCGCAGCGGCAGGCGCGGCGTCGCGGCGCTGTGCATCGGCGGCGGCGAGGCGACCGCGCTGGCGATCGAAACAATCGACTGACGATGTTCACGCACCCCATCACCCGCTCGATGCTCCGCATGTCGCTCCCTCTCCCCGCAGGGCGGGGAGAGGGTCGGGGTGAGGGGACGGACTTCTGACCATGTTCGCCAACTACCCGCTGTTCCTCGCCGCCTGCGTCCTGCTCGTGCTGACGCCGGGCCCGAATCTGCTCTACCTGGTCTCGCGGACGCTGTGCCAGGGGAAGGGCGCGGGAATGATCTCGCTCGCCGGAACAACCAGCGGATTCGTCGTGCACATCGTCGCGGCCTCGCTGGGCATCTCGGTGGTGCTGATCGCGGTGCCCGTGCTGTTCGACGCCGTGCGGTTCGCCGGCGCTGCCTATCTGCTGTGGCTCGCCTTCGACTCCGTGCGCTCGCGCGGGACCGGCCTGTTCACCCCGCGCTCGCTTGAACCCGAGCCGCCGGCGAAGCTCTTCCGGACGGGACTGCTGACGAGCATCCTGAATCCGAAGGTCGCGCTGTTCTACCTTGCGCTCTTTCCTCAGTTCATCGTTCCCGCGCACGGCTACGTGCTCCTCCAGTCGCTGGCCCTGGGCGCGACCCAGGTCGCGATCGCGATCGTCGGCGACACGCTGTTCGTGCTCGCAGCGGCCCGGATCGCGCGCTGGCTCGCGGTGCGTCCGCTGTGGATGGCCATGCAACGCTGGGTGCAGGGTGGCGTGTTCGCGGCGATCGCCGTCAAGCTTGCGCTGACCGAGCGCCGCTAGAAGATGGCGTCAGGGGAAAATGGGGTCAGAGCCGTATTATTGGGCCGCGGGAAATGGGGTCAGAGCCGTATTATTCAGCAGGGAAGGCT
>DASYXO010000326.1:0-14307 GCA_035934825.1 Casimicrobiaceae bacterium | reverse complement strand
TCAGCTTCGCGGGCATCGCCGCGATCGCGCTGTTCCTGCTCGCGACGGCCACCGCCAACACCGACCTGTTCGCGGGCCACTACAACACGCTGCTGCTGATCAACGGCGCGCTGGTGGTGCTGCTGATGCTGGTGGTCGGAGGGCAGCTGCTGCAGCTGCGCCGCAACCTCGTCTCGGGGGTATTCGGATCGCGCCTGGCGTTGCGCCTGGTGCTGCTGTTCTCGCTGGTCGCCGTGCTTCCCGGCGCGCTGGTCTACGCGGTATCGGTGCAGTTCCTGGGCCGCAGCATCGAGAGCTGGTTCGACGTGCGCGTGGACCGGGCGCTCGATGGCGGCATCAACCTCGGCCGCAGCTCGCTCGACTACCTGCTGAGAGAGACCACGACTCGCGCGACCGCGATCGCATCCGCGCTGGCCGATGCGCCCGGCGCCGCAGCGTCGACGCTGAGCCACGCATCCGAGCAGGCGGGCATCTACGAGTCGGCTCTCTATTCACCGTCGGGCAGCGTGCTCGCCGTCGGCGGCATCGGCGGGTCGCTGATGCCGCCGGATGCATTGCCCGGCGATGCGTTGCGCCGGGCCCGGCTGCAGCAGACCTACGCGCGGGTCGAGCAGGCCTCCGACGGCGGCCTGCTGCTGCGCGTCGTCGTTCCGGTGAACAGCAGCGACCGGATCGATCCGCTGCGCGTGTTGCAGGTGATCGAGCGGGTGCCGCGCCCGCTCGCGCAGGATCTCGAGAAGGTCCAGGCCGGTGCGCGCGACTACAAGGAGATCACGTTCTCCCGGAATGCGCTGAAGCGGCTCTACCAGGTCACGCTGACGCTGACGCTGCTGCTCGCGCTGACCTCCGCGCTCGGACTCGCGGTCGTGCTTTCAGAACGCTTCGCGGCGCCGCTGGGGCGGCTCGCCGAGGGCACGCGCGCGGTTGCCGGCGGCGATTTCACGCGACGCCAGCCGGTGACGTCGCGCGACGAGCTCGGCGTGCTCACCGAATCGTTCAACACGATGACCTCGCAGCTCGCGGACGCGAAGCTGCGCACCGAGGAATCGCAGCGCGCAACCGAGATGACCCGCGCCTACCTCGAGAGCGTGCTCGGCAACCTGTCGTCGGGCGTTCTCGCCTTCGACGAGCGTTACCGCCTGCGCACCGCGAATCCCGCGGCTGCGGTCATCCTGCAGCAGCCGTTCGCCGATCTTGCGGGAGTCGCGCTCGCGGACTGGGGCGGCCGGCTGCCCGCGCTGGCGCCATTTGCCGAGCTGGTCGCCGAAGGGTTCCGGGGCTCGCGCGACGGGCAGTGG
Source organism: Casimicrobiaceae bacterium (assembly GCA_035934825.1). Lineage (GTDB taxonomy): Bacteria > Pseudomonadota > Gammaproteobacteria > Burkholderiales > Casimicrobiaceae > VBCG01. Next base: position 13,009 of record DASYXO010000326.1, on the reverse strand, counting down.
CAGCGGGAGGCGGCGCTGACCGTCGCCGGCCAGACGCGAACGCTGCTGCTGCGCGGAACCCGCCTGCCCGGCGCGCCGGTCCCCGGATACATCGCCGTGTTCGACGACGTGTCCGAGCTCCTCGAGGCTCAGCGTGACGCCGCGTGGGCCGAAGTCGCGCGCCGGCTCGCCCATGAAATCAAGAATCCGCTCACGCCGATCCAGCTCTCCGCCGAAAGGCTCGCGGTGAAGCTCGGGCCCCGGCTCGACGTGAGCGACCTGGAGACGCTGCGGCGCGGAACGCAGACGATCGTCTCGCAGGTGGCCGCGATGAAGCACATGGTCGATGATTTCGCGATCTACGCGCGCCAGCCCCGTCCCGGCCAGATGCAGGCCGTCGACGTCGCGGCCCTCTTGCTCGACGTGCTCGCTCTGTACGACAATCTGCGGCCGCATGTTGCCCTCGCCCTTCCCGAGGCGCCGGTCATGATTCAGGGTGAGCCCACCCGGCTGCGCCAGGTGTTCCACAATCTGCTGCAGAATGCGATCGATGCGCAGTCCGGCAGCGACGACCCGCGGATCGACATCACGCTGTCCGTGACCGGCACGGAGATTGCGCTCTCGTTCGGGGACCGCGGCCCGGGATTCGCCGGGAACGTGCTCGAGCACCCGTTCGAGCCGTATGTGACCACCAAGGCTAAAGGCACCGGATTGGGGCTTGCAATCGTGAAGAAGATCGTAGACGAACACGCCGGACGCGTGACACTGGAGAACATCGTTCCCCATGGCGCACGCGTCACCCTGCACTTCCGCGCGCTCAAGTCGGCGGCGGCCGCATGACGGAAGTCCGCATGACGCGCGCCCGGGAGATCCTCGTCGTCGACGACGAGGTCGGCATCCGCGAGCTGCTCTCCGAAATCCTGCAGGACGAGGGTTACCGGGTCGCGCTCGCCGAAAACGCCGGCGAGGCGCGTGCGTACCGGCAGCGCCAGCAGCCCGCACTGGTGCTGCTGGACATCTGGATGCCCGACACCGACGGCGTGACGCTGTTGCGCGAATGGGGCTCCGGCGGGCTCCTGACGATGCCGGTGGTAATGATGTCGGGTCATGGCACGATCGAGACGGCCGTCGAGGCGACGAAGATCGGCGCCTTCGATTTCCTGGAAAAGCCGATCGGGCTGTCGAAGCTGCTGTCGACGATCGCCCGCGCATTCAAGACCGCCGCAGCGAGCGAGCCGCGGCGCGTCTCGCTTTCCGCGCTGGGGACCGGCGCAGCGATACGCGAGACCGAGCGCGTGCTCGAGGGGCTGCTCGCCGCACGCCGGCCGATCCTGGCGCTCGGGGAGCCCGGCACCGGCCACGAGGTGGTCGCGCGCGCGCTGGAGCTCTCGGGCGCGCCGTTCGTCGCGCTGCCCAATGGCGCGCGGCTGGCCAACAATCCGCTGCTGCTGATCGAGGAGGCACGCGAGGGAGTGCTCTACTGCGCCGAGATCGGCCAGTATTCGCGCGCCGAGCAAAAAGGCCTTGCGTTCCTGCTGCCGAAACTCGACAAGCACCACATCGTGCTGGTGGCGACGTCGAGCGAGCCGCTCGCGAACCTCGCGGCCGAGGGGCGCTTCGACGCAGCGCTGCTTGCGCAGTTGTCCGCGGGCGCGGTGGTGCTCCCGCCGCTGCGCGCGCGACGCGAGGACATTCCGACGCTGATCGAGCGGTTCTGGCGCGACGCCGCGGCCGGTGACCGGGCACCGCCGCTGCTCGCGACGCTGTCGCCGGTCGCGCTGACCGCCCTCGCCAATGCGTACTGGCCCGGAAACCTCGACCACCTGCGCAATGTCGTTGCGAACATGCTCGTCGTGCGTGGCGACATCACCCCGGACCACGTCAAGCGACTGCTGGGCGAAGCGGCGTCGCCCAACCAGGTGATCGCGCCCGAGATCACGACACGGTTCTTCGAACTGCCGCTGCGCGAGGCCCGCGAGGCGTTCGAGCGCATCTATTTCGAGCAGCTGCTGGGACGCGAGCAAAGCAACATGAGCAAGGTGGCGGAAAAGGCAGGGCTCGAGCGCACGCACCTCTACCGCAAGCTGAAGCAGCTCAACATCCGTTTTGCGCGCCGCGGTGACGATAGCGCGGCCTGAAGCAGGCTGGCGTGCAGACCGTGACTACGGCGACCGCATCCGCAGGACGGGCGGCGCGCGTGCTTCCCCTCGTCGTCGGCGCGATCGGTGTCGTCTACGGCGACATCGGAACCAGTCCGCTATACACGCTGCGCACGGCGTTCACCGGGCCCTACGGTCTCTCGCTGACGCACGACAACATCCTCGGCGTCCTGTCGGCGATCGTCTGGGCGCTGCTGGTCGTGGTCACGCTGAAGTACATCACGCTGATCATGCGCGCCGACAACCGGGGCGAGGGCGGGATACTCGCGCTCACGGCGCTGGTCTCGCGCGGGGTCGCCGACCGCGGCCGCCTGCGCTGGTGGCTCGTGGGGCTCGGCATCTTCGGGGCGGCGATGTTCTATGGCGACGGGATGATCACGCCTGCGATCACGGTGCTGGGCGCGGTCGAGGGCCTGGGCATCGTCGCGCCGGCGATGCATCCTTTCATCGTGCCGGTCAGCGTCGCGATCCTGGTCCTGCTCTTCGGGATCCAGCGCAAGGGCACGGCGAGGCTCGGTGCGGTGTTCGGGCCCGTGATGCTGCTGTGGTTCGTCGCACTGGCAGTGCTTGGGGCGCTGGAAATCGCGCGCCACCCGGCGGTGCTCGCGGCGCTCGACCCCATGTATGCGGCGAGGTTCGCCGGGGCGAACCCGGGAACCGCGTTCGTCGCGATGGGGGCCGTCGTGCTGGCCGTGACCGGCACCGAGGCCCTCTACGCCGACATGGGGCACTTCGGGAGGAGCCCGATCCGGCGCGCATGGCTGCTCCTCGTCTTCCCCGCGCTGCTGTTCAACTACTTCGGGCAGGGTGCGCTGATCCTGCACGATCCGGGGGCGATCCAGAACCCGTTCTACCTGCTGGCCCCGGACTGGGGGCGCATGCCGCTGCTGCTGCTTGCGACCGCCGCCGCGATCATCGCCTCCCAGGCGGTGATCTCAGGCGCATTTTCGCTGACGCGCGCTGCGATCCAGATGGGCTACTGCCCGCGGCTCACGATCCAGCACACGTCGGAGCGCACGATCGGCCAGATCTACGTGCCATTCATCAACTGGATGCTGCTGATCGCGATCATTGCCCTGGTCCTGGGTTTCCGCACTTCCGACAACCTCGCGAGCGCGTACGGGATCGCGGTGACGATGGCGATGCTGATCGATTCGATCCTGATCTTCGTCGTCATGCGCCGGATCTGGCGCTGGCCGAAATGGGTGGCGGTGCTGGTGACCGCGCCGCTGCTCGCCGTCGACTTGACGTTCCTCGCGTCGAATTCGCTGAAGATACCCGACGGTGGGTGGTTCCCGCTGCTGATCGGCGGAGCCGTGTTCACGCTGCTGACGACCTGGAAGCGCGGTCGCGCGATCCTGATGCGGCGACTCGCCGAGGACGCGATGCCGCTCGACCTTTTCATCCAGAGCATCGAGGCTTCGCCACCCACGCGGGTGCCGGGAACCGCGGTGTTCCTGACGTCGACGGCCGACCGCGTGCCGCACGCGCTGCTGCACAACCTCAAGCACAACAAGGTCCTGCACGAGCGGGTCGTCTTCCTGACGATCGCGACCAAGGACATTCCCTACGTCGCGGAGGCCAACCGCGTCGAGATCGCGTCGCTGGGCTGCGAGTTCTACCGGATGGTGGCCAATTACGGATTCAAGGATGAACCCGACATCCCGGAGCTTCTCGAGGACTGCGGCCGCAGCGGTTTCGCTTTCGACATGATGGAGACATCGTTCTTCGTTTCTCGCGAGACGCTGATCGCGACCGTGTCTCCCGGCATGGCGCTATGGCGGGAGAAGCTGTTCGTGTCGATGTCGAAGAACGCCACCAAGGCGTCGGAGTTCTTCCACGTGCCGACCAACCGCGTGGTCGAGCTCGGCACGCAGGTCGAGCTCTGAAAGAGCGGGGCCAGAGAAATTGGGGTCAGAGCTGGGAAATTGGGGTCAGAGCTGTAATAATTCCCGCCGGACGGTTGTGGCGCCCCAAGGAGGCTTCCGGGGAATTATTACAGCTCTGACCCCAATTTCTACGTTATTGCAGCGATGCCATCTGGGCGCGCATCGTCTTCAGCGCCTTGCTTTCGATCTGGCGGATCCGCTCGGCGGACACGCCGTACTCGTTGGCGAGCTCCTGCAGGGTGAGCGACGTGTCGTCGTCGCGCAGCCAGCGTGCCTCGATGATGCGCCGGCTGCGGGGGTCGAGCCTCGACATCGCCGAGCGCAGACCTTCGCTGCGGTTCGCGGCGGTCTCGGCACGTTCCAGGACCACCGGCGGCTCCTCGTCGGGATCGGCGAGGTAGGCAATCGGCGTGATCGATTCCTCGTCACCCGGTGTCGGATCCAGCGAGACATCCCCGCCCGAGATCCGCGTCTCCATCTCGAAGACCTCTTCGGGCTTGACGCCGAGCTGCTTGGCGATGGCATCGGCCTGGCCGCGCGTGAGCGCGGCCGACGACACCTTCATGCTGCGCAGGTTGAAGAACAGCTTGCGCTGTGCCTTGGTCGTCGCGATCTTGACCAGCCGCCAGTTGCGCAGGACGTATTCGTGGATCTCGGCCCTGATCCAGTGGAGGGCGAACGAGACCAGCCGGACGCCGCGCTCCGGGTCGAAGCGACGCACGGCCTTCATCAGCCCGATGTTCCCTTCCTGGATCAGGTCGGCCTGCGGAAGCCCGTAGCCCATGTAGTTGCGCGAGACGGCAACGACCAGGCGCAGGTGCGAAAGCACCAGCTCGCGCGCCGCCGCCACGTCCTCATGATTCCTCCAGCGCCGGCCGAGGTCGACCTCCTGCTCCGCGGTCAACAGCGGGAATCGATTGACCGCCTGGATGTAGTGATCGAGGCTTCCCAGCGAGGCCGGGGTCGGAAACGTCAATGCACTTCCGGACATCGAGTTCTCCTTTGGCGGGCGGCAGGGCGTCGATTGCCGGCCGCCGCCCATGGCTAGTTTAGCACTCACCCACTAAGAGTGCTAATGCCGCAAATGGTTCCCGACTGAATTAGTCGGATATGCGAGGACCGCCCCGGACATCGGCAGCGTCGCATCGTTGGGCCGTGGGTGGGGCGCCAGGTTCCCGGGGCTCGCCCGCCGGCCCGGAAGGCTCGGCGCGGCATCCGGGAACACTCGCCGAGCCATGTGAGCGTGTACCCACATCCACGGCCGGGGAGCGCCGGCGCCGGCACGGCCGTTACGCTGGCTGTTCCGGTGGGAGCAGCGCGTCGACGAACTCGCGGGCGAGAAACGGCTGCAGGTCGTCGACCCCTTCGCCGACGCCGATGAACTTCAGCGGAATCGGATGCTGCCGCGCGATCGCCGCGATGATCCCGCCCTTGGCGCTGCCGTCGAGCTTGGTCATCACGATCCCGGTGAGTCCGATCGCGGCGTCGAAGGCCTTGACCTGCGCCAACGCGTTCTGTCCGGTGTTGGCGTCGAGGACCAGCCACACCTCGTCCGGCGCGTCGGCACGCGCCTTGCCCAGCACGCGCTTGATCTTCTTCAGCTCCTCCATCAGGTGGAGCTGCGTCGGAAGGCGACCCGCCGTGTCGGCGAGCACGACGTCGATTCCCCGCGCGCGCGCCGCCTGCACGGCGTCGAACATGACCGCCGCGGGGTCGCCCCCCTCCTGCTGGATGACGGTGACGTCGTTGCGCTCGCCCCAGACCGAGAGCTGCTCGCGCGCGGCCGCGCGAAAGGTGTCGCCTGCGGCCAGCAGCACCGACCGCTGTTGCTGATGCAGCCACTTGGCGAGCTTGCCGATCGACGTGGTCTTGCCGGCACCGTTGACGCCGGCCAGCATGATCACGCAGGGGCGCGCCGGGGCGGGCGCCCACGGCGACTCGAGCCTGCCGACGAGACCGACCAGTGCCTCGCGCAGCAAGGCCCGCGGATCGGCGTCCGGGCCGGCGCCATGGTACCGGTTGCCGAGATCGTCAAGCAGGTAGGCGGTCGCTTCGACGCCGACGTCCGCGCCGAGCAGTGCCGACTCGAGCTCGTCGAGCGCCTCGTCGTCGAGCGTGCGGCGCCGGAACGCCCCGGCGAGCGCCCCGGCGAGCTTGTCGCGCGACAGCCCCAGGCCCGCCTTGAGGCGGTCGGTCCACGAGCGGCGGGGTGCCGCCGCCTCGGCAGCGGACGCCGCGGCGACACCGGTGCCGGCGTCGCCACCCAGGTCCGCAACCGGGGGCTGCGCGGTCCCGGTCCCGGTCTCGGGCGCCGGCGAGGCGTCCTTGGCGGCCTTGCGCTTGAAGAGCTCGAACATCAGGGGTAGCGAGCTGTCTTTGGGGTAGGGCTTCGAGGGGCCGTCGGCGCGGAGCTTCGACGCCGTCCGGATTGGACGGCACGCGGGAAAGCTGGAATTCTACCGGTCCGCTGCCGACCTCTCGCCCGTGCCTGCACCCAATCGAATACGCATCATCGGCGGCCGTCATCGCGGCCGCCAGGTCCGCGTTCCCGATGCGCCGGGCCTACGCCCGACGCCGGACCGGGTGCGCGAGACCGTGTTCAACTGGCTGGGGCAGGACCTGACTGGCGCGCGGACGCTCGACCTGTACGCCGGGACGGGGATCCTGACGCTCGAGGCGTGTTCGCGGGGCGCCGCGCTGTCGGTCGCCGTCGACCGCAACCCGGCGCTGATCCGCGCCCTGCAGCGCTCCGCCGAGGCGATGGGCATCGACGCGATCGAGACCCACGTCGGCGACGCGCTCATCTGGGCCGCGCGCGAGACACGCGATTTCGACGTGATCTTCGCCGATCCGCCGTTCGCCGAGGACCCGTGGCCGGCGCTGTTCGACCGGGCCGCCCGCTTGCTCGCGCCGCTGGGCCGCCTGTATGCGGAGGCCGGCAGGATGCTATCCCCGCCGCCGGGGCTGTCGATCGTGCGCCATGCGAGGGCCGGGCAGGTGCATTATCATCTGCTTGCCTCTGCGGTACCCCCCTGACCATCGCGCCGAGGCGATTCCCCCGCGCCGCCCGCCACCGCGAAGCCCCCGAAGATGAAAGTCGTCTACCCCGGCACGTTCGACCCGTTTACCCGCGGGCACGAAGACCTGGTGCGCCGCGCCTCGCGCCTGTTCGATTCCGTCGTCGTCGGGATCGCCGACAGCGAGGCGAAGCGGCCGTTCTTCAGCGTCGACGAGCGCCTCGCGATGACGCGCGAAGTGCTGCGTCCCTATCCGAATGTCGAGGTCCTGAGCTTCTCGTCGCTGCTGATGGATTTCGTCCACGCGCAGGCTGCGTGCGTGATCCTGCGGGGCCTGCGCGCGGTGTCGGACTTCGAGTACGAGTTCCAGATGGCGGGAATGAACCGCAACCTCTACCCCGAGATCGAGACACTGTTCCTGACGCCCGACGAGAAGTACATGTTCGTCTCGGCGACCATCGTGCGCGAGATCGCGCGCTTCGGCGGCGACGTATCGAAGTTCGTGCAACCGGTAGTCTCCGAGGGCCTGCGGCGCAAGGTCGCTGCGCTCTGACGCCACGGCAGTCGCCACCGTGACCAGCAGCCCTCGACGTGAACGCAGGTGAAGACGCCATGGCGCTGATGATCACCGACGAATGCATCAACTGCGACGTCTGCGAGCCCGAGTGCCCGAACGACGCGATATCGCAGGGCCCGGAGATCTACGTGATCGACCCCGCGATGTGCACCGAGTGCGTCGGGCATTTCGACAAGCCGCAATGTCGCGAGGTCTGTCCGGTCGACTGCATTCCCGTCAATCCCGATTTCATCGAGCCGCGCGAGGTGCTGCAGCGCAAGTACGAGGCGCTGATGCGGGCGAAGGCGCCGGCCGGCACGCCAGTGGACGCGAAGGGCGACGCCGCGTAGGGGGGGGCGCGACGGACCGGCCGGCGGCACCCGGCGGGCACCTGACCCACGCAGCCGTCGTCGCCGCCTTCAGCCGTTGGCCGCGAGCGGCAGGCCTTCCGGCGCTTCGATGATCAGGTCTACCGCGGCGACCTGCCTGCGCAGGCCCTGGCGCTGGGTCTCGAGCGCCTCGCGCGATTGCTCGAGCTCGACGATGCGGGTCTCGAGCTCGTCGCTCGCGCGGTGGATGCGACGGATGCTGTCGAGCCTGCGCCGCAGCTGGATATGGTGTTCGCGCACCTGCGTCTCCAGCGGCGACATCACCGCCTTGAGCCACGCCTCGACGTCACGGTTCGCGACCTTGTAGATGTGCTTGGATCGCGACGCGATCGACTCGAAGAACTGCTTCATCAGCGGGTACTTGGCCTTGCTGACCATGTTCCACAGCGTGTTGAAATGCGTGTTGTACGCACGCTCCATGCGCTCGATTTCCTTCATGTACTTGAGCACCGAGAACTGTGGCGGGACGAAGGTCTCGAGTCCATGCTCGTTGGCGAATCGTGAGTACATGGCCCGCATCAGGTCGTGGATCTCGGCCGCCTGGCGGCCCGCCTGGTCGAAATCGGCGCGCAGCCGCGCAAAGAATTCGCCCATGGCCTCGCGCACGCCCTTGGTGAACGGACTCTCCTCGATGCGGGTGCGGGTGCGCGCGGCGTTCTGGCGCAGCGCCGACAGCCCGATGACGTCGAACAGGTCGTTGGTGTGCTGCGTGAAGACGTTGCGCAGCGCCGTGTAGCGTGCGAGGCCTTTCTCGAAGACCTCCTTCTCTTCCTGCACGCGCGCCATCATGTGGACGACGACGTCCTGGTTCTTCCCGCGCAGCGTCGTCAGCTCGGCGAGCTGCTCGACGATGCTGTCGGCGCGCGAATCGAGGATCGAGCGGATCGACCCCGTCATCGCGCGAACCTCGCCCTGCGTGGCAGCTCCGACGAAGTCGCGCTTGGCGGGGATCAGCTTTCGCGACAGCGAGTGCTCGAGCACCGGCAGGCGGCTGCGCGCGAGCAGCGCGTCGTCCCCATTGACCTTGGCGAGCAGCGCCTTCTGCGCCGACACCGCGAATACCTGCGCAGATGCGATTCCGAGCATTCCCGCGCTCAGCTCGACCTGGCGGTCGATCTCGGCGTTGATCTCGACCTCTTCCTTCAGGTCGTCCCACAGCCCATCGATCTTGTTCAGCACGACCAGCCGCGTCGCCCGCGACGACGCGTCCTCGCCGGCAAGGTGACCGTTCCAGACGTCGAGGTCGGTCTTGGTCACGCCGGCGTCCGCAGCGAGCAGGAACAGGATCGCATGGGCACTGGGCAACAGCGACAGCGTGAGCTCGGGTTCAGTACCGATTGCATTCAGGCCGGGGGTGTCGAGGATCACCAGCCCCTGCTGCAGCAACGGATGCGGGAAGTTGATGATCGCGTGGCGCCAGGCAGGGATGTCGACGCTGCCTTCGTCGCCGCGCTCCAGCGCGGCGAGGATGTCGTCGTCCCGGTCGGTGTAGAGGCCGTACTTGCGCGCGAGGGCGACGGGCACGCGCTTGACCTGCGACACCCGCGCCAGCGCCTCGGCCATCCGGTCGGCGGCGCCGAGGTCGAGCGGAAAGCTGACCCACTCGTCGGCGTAGTCCTTGAATTCGCTGACCGACGCATCCTTCAGCCGTGTCTCGATCGGAAGCAGGCGGATCGACGGCGGGCGCGACGGGTCGTAGAGCAGCTCGGTCGGGCACATCGTCGTGCGCCCGGCCGAGGACGGGAGCAGGCGCTGGCCGAAGTCGGCGAAGAAGATCGCGTTGATCAGCTCGGACTTGCCGCGCGAGAACTCGGCGACGAACGCGACGACCAGCTTGTCCTGCTGCAGACGCTCGAGGAGTTGCTGGACCTTGATTTCGACCTGCGCATCGGCCAGGTCCTGCTGCTGCAGCCATTCGTGCAACGACGAAATGCCCGCCGAGAGGCGACGGCGCCAATCAGCGTAGGCCTCGAAACGGACAGCGAGGTCGCGTGAGGTGATCATGCGGCCGGGCCTTCCGGGTCGCGCGCGGAATTTAGGAGTCGGATGGGCATACCAATCAAGGGCATGCAAGCACAAGTCGTGCCGGGGCCTTGGGGCGTCCGGCCGTGCCGAACCGCGACCGCGGGGCCACGGCGTCGAACGTCACAACCTGCCGGCACCGCGGCGCGCCGTCCGCAGCGCCCGCGGCCTGGGGCGCTGCGGCGTCACCGCCGCTGGCATTTCGGGCAATGGAACGACGAGCGTTGTCCGATGCGCGACACGCGGATCGTCGACGCGCAGACGCGGCAAGGTTCGCCTGCGCGTCCGTACACGAAATACCCGAGCTGGAAGTATCCCGACGCGCCGTCGGAGCCGACGTAGTCGCGCAGCGTGCTTCCGCCCTTGGCGATCGCTTCGGCAAGGACGTCACGCACGCTCGCCACGACCCGGGCGAGGCGGGGCTTCGAAACGCCGCGTGACGAAAGCGCGGGCCGGATGCCGGCGCGGAACAGCGCCTCGTTCGCGTAGATGTTCCCGACGCCGGTGACCACGCGATTGTCCATCAGCGCGAGCTTGATCGCCGCGCTGCGCGAGCGAGTCCTGCGCCAGAGGTAGTCGGCGTCGAATGCCGGGTCGAAGGGCTCGGGCCCGAGCGACGCCAGCAGCGGGTGGCGCTCGACGTCCGATTCGACCCAGAGCATCGCACCGAAGCGGCGCGGATCGCGATAGCGCAGGGTTGTTCCGTCCGCGAATGCGATGTCGACGTGGTCGTGCCGGGTCCTCGGCGGAGGCTCGTGCCAGATGCGCAGCGATCCGGTCATGCCCAGATGGACGAGCAGCGCCGCGGTGCCGCTGCGCAGCAGAAGGTACTTGCTGCGGCGGTCGACGCGATCGATCGTCGCGCCGCGCATCCGCGCTTCGAGGTCGGCGGGAACCGGCCAGCGCAAGCGCCGGTCGTACACGTCTACGCGCAGAACACTGCGACCGGTCACGTGCGGCGCGATGCCTCGACGCGTGGTTTCGACTTCGGGGAGCTCTGGCATGGCGGATCGCGATCGCGGCCCGTGCCGACGCGTCGATGGCGACAGCAGCGGAGCCGGGAGGCCGCGCTCGACTATAGTAATCTAACCGTGGTCCCTGCCCTGCCGGGGACGCGAAGGTGTGCCTGCCGATGACCGTGTCCCGATTCCTCGCTGGTTCCGCGACCGTCGCGCTCGCGATCGGCGCTGCCGTCGCCGCGGCGCAGACCTCGGCAGCCGCCGCGAAGCCCGTTGCTGCGCCCGTCGAGAACGGCTCCACGGTGAACCTGACCGCGGACCTGTTCTACCGGCTTCTGCTCGGCGACGTCGCCTTCCAGCGGGGCCACGCCGACGTCGCGGCGCGCGCGTACATCGACGCGGCGCGCGACGCGAACGACCCCCGGCTCGCGGACCGCGCCACCGAGATCGCGATCGCGAGTCGCCAGCGCGCGCTGGTCGGGGAAGCGGCCGCGCTGTGGCGAAAGCTCGATCCCGGGGCGGCGCGCCCGAAGCAGGTGCTCGAGGCGCTCGCGGCCAACGGCGGCCACGGACCGCTTCCGCTGTCGGCGGGCGCGGAGGAATTGCGCGCGAAACTGGAGCAGGTGCTGTCGAAGGCCGCGCTGTCGGGCCAGGGTGTCGGCCCGGTGTTCCTGCAGATCAACGAGCTGTTTGCACGGCAGTCCGACAAAGCTGCGGTGCTGGCGCTGGTCCGCGATCTCGCCCAGCCGTATCCGACGACCCCGGAGGCCCATTTTGCCGTGGCGCTCGCAGCGTTCATCGTCGGGCCCGACGACGAGGTCGCCGAGGCCGAGGCGGCCACCGAAATCGACCGGGCGCTGGCGCTCAAGCCGGATTGGGACCGCGCGGCGATCCTGAAGGGCGAGATCCTCGCGCGCAGATCGAAATCCGCGCAGGTGGCATGGCTCGAATCGTTCGTCGTGAAGGAGCCGCTGTCCAGGTCGGCCAACGGCGCGCTCGCCCAGGTCTATGTCGACCAGAAGCGCTACACGGACGCGCGCGCGCTGATGAAGAAGCTGTGGGACCACGAGCCGGCTTCGCACGAGCTCGAATTCGCGGTCGCCGCGATCGACCTCGAGATGAAGAATTATCCGGAGGCCGAGCGGCTGTTCGGCGAGCTGAAGCGCTCGCGCTACGGCGAGCCGGGCGCGATGGACCTCTACCTCGCGCAGGTCGCCGAAGAGCAGAAGCAGTACGGCAAGGCGATCGAGCACTACCGGGCGGTCACCGACGGGGACCGCGCGTGGCTCGCGAAGCTTCGCATCGGCGCGATGTATGGCAAGGAGGGCAAGCTCGCGCAGGCTAAGCGCTGGTTCGAGGGCCTCGACGCGGCGACCCCGGAGCAGAGGATCCAGGTCAGGCAGGCGCAGGCGCAGGTACTTCGCGATGCTGGCGACGACGCGGGCGCATACCGCGTGCTCGAGAAGGGTCTCGCCGACCACCCGGATTCGCCCGACCTGATCTATGCCGTCGCGATGGCAGCCGAGAAGCTCGACCGCGTCGACGAAGCCGAGGTGCAGCTGAAGCGGCTGGTGGAGATCAAGCCCGACGACGCGCAGGCGCTGAACGCGCTGGGCTACACGCTGGTCGACCGGACGCAGCGTACGAACGAGGGTTACGCGCTGATCGAGCGCGCGCACAAGCTCTCGCCCGACGATCCGTTCATTCTCGACAGCATGGGCTGGGCGCTCTACCGCCTGGGCCGTCTCGACGAGGCCGAGCGCTACCTCGCGCGCGCACTCGATGGGAAGCCCGACCCCGAGATCGCGGCGCATCTGGGCGAGGTGCTATGGCGCAAGGGCGACCGCGATCGCGCGCGCGAGGTCTGGCAGGCCCAGCTCGCGGCGCACCCCGACAACGCGGTGCTGAAAGAGACGATGCGGAGGCTCGAGCCATAGCGAGGGGCCGCGCCCTGCTCGCGGTGGCTGCGGCGGTGCTCGCGGGCTGTGCGGCGCTGCCGCCGGCGCCGACCGCGCCGGGCGCGGCGCGGGTGGCCGATC
>DASYXO010000305.1:0-7231 GCA_035934825.1 Casimicrobiaceae bacterium | reverse complement strand
GATCTCCGAGCGCCAGAGAATCTCTCTCTCGTATCTCGAGCAGCTGTTCGGCAAGCTGCGCCGCCACGGCATGGTCGAGAGCGTGCGCGGTCCGGGGGGGGGCTACAACCTCGCGCGCGACGCAGAAACGGTGACGGTGGCCGACGTGATCCTCGCCGTCGACGAGCCGATCGACGCGACGCAGTGTGGGGGCCTCGAGAACTGCCTCGACGATCGCCGCTGCATGACGCACGAGTTGTGGGCGGGGCTCAACGCCCACATCTTCAGTTACCTGCGGTCGGTTACGCTGGCCGACCTGGTCCGCCAGCAGCGCCAACCGCGTAGCGGCGAGCTCGCCGTCTTGCAGGATCACCGCCACCCTGCGGGCGGCGCCGCGTCGGCCGAGCCCGTGACCGCCGCCTGATAAACCGGATACGGGCCCAGCCCGGGACCCCCATGAAACTGCCCATCTACCTCGATTATTCCGCGACCACGCCGGTCGACCCCCGCGTTGCGCAGAAGATGGTTCCGTTCCTGACCGAGCATTTCGGCAATCCGGCGTCGCGCTCGCACGCGTTCGGGTGGGGGGCCGAGGCCGCCGTCGAGGAGGCCCGTGGCCACGTCGCGGACCTGGTCAACTGCGATTCCAAGGAAATCGTCTTCACTTCCGGCGCGACCGAGTCGATCAACCTCGCGCTGAAGGGCGCCGCCCACTTCTACAAGGACAAGGGCAGGCACCTCATCACCGTCAAGACCGAGCACAAGGCGACGCTGGACACGATGCGCGAGCTCGAGCGCGACGGATTCGAGGTCAGCTACCTCGACGTCGCGCCCGACGGGCTGCTCGACCTCGCGCGCTTCGAGGCGGCACTGCGTCCCGACACGACGGTCGTGTCGGTGATGTCGGTCAACAACGAGATCGGCGTCGTCCAGGACATTCCGGCGATCGGGGAGATCTGCCGCTCGCGCGGAATCGTCTTCCACGTCGACTCGGCCCAGGCCACCGGCAAGCTGCCGATCGACCTCGCCACACTCAAGGTCGACCTGATGTCGTTCTCTGCGCACAAGACCTACGGCCCCAAGGGCGTGGGCGCGCTGTTCGTCCGGCGCAAGCCCCGGGTGCGAATCGAGGCGCAGATGCACGGTGGCGGCCACGAGCGCGGCATGCGCTCGGGCACGCTGCCTACGCACCAGATCGTTGGCATGGGGGAGGCCTTCCGGCTGGCGAAGCTCGAGATGGCGGCGGGCAACGATCGCGTCCGGATGCTGCGCGATCGCCTGTGGAACGGCCTGTCGACGATCGAGGAGGTCTACGTCAACGGAGACATGGATCGGCGGGTGCCGCACAACCTCAACGTCAGCTTCAATTTCGTCGAGGGCGAGAGCCTGATCATGGCGATCAAGGACGTCGCCGTGTCGTCGGGATCCGCGTGCACGTCGGCGTCGCTGGAGCCCTCCTACGTGCTGCGCGCGCTCGGCCGCAGCGACGAGCTCGCCCACAGCTCGATCCGCTTTACCGTCGGTCGTTTCACGACCGAGGAGGAGATCGATTACACGGTGGCGCTGGTGCAGCGCAAGATCGCGAAACTGCGCGAGCTGTCGCCGCTTTGGGAAATGCATCAGGAAGGCGTCGACCTGGACACCGTCCAGTGGGCGGCGCACTAGGCAGGAGACGGACATGGCATACAGCGAAAAGGTACTGGATCATTACGAGAATCCCCGCAACGTCGGGTCGTTCGCGAAGAGCGAGGGCGGCATCGGCACCGGAATGGTCGGCGCGCCGGCCTGCGGCGACGTCATGAAGCTCCAGATCAAGGTCGGCGCCGACGGCGTGATCGAGGACGCCAAGTTCAAGACCTACGGCTGCGGGTCGGCGATCGCGTCCTCGTCGCTCGTCACCGAATGGGTCAAGGGCAAGACGCTCGATCAGGCGATGGAAATCCGCAACACGCACATCGCCGAGGAGCTCGCGCTGCCACCGGTCAAGATCCACTGCTCGATCCTGGCCGAGGATGCAATCAAGGCCGCGGTGGCCGACTACAAGGCCAAGCACGGGCGCGCCGGCGAGACTGCACCTGCGTTGCGGGCGGCCGACTGACGACACCATGGCGATTACGCTGACCGAGAGCGCGGCGAGCCACGTCGCGGCATCCCTGAGCAGGCGTGGCAAGGGCGTCGGCCTGCGCCTGGGCGTACGCACGTCGGGCTGCTCGGGCCTCGCCTACAAGCTCGAATACGCGGACGAGGTGCGGCCCGAGGACAGGGAGTTCGAAAGCCATGGCGTGCGCGTCATCGTCGACCCGAAGAGCCTTCCGTATCTCGAGGGGATGGAGCTCGATTTCGCAAAGGAAGGATTGAACGAGGGTTTCAAGTTCAACAATCCGAACGTGAAGGACCAGTGCGGCTGCGGCGAGTCCTTTAACGTATAGCCCGCCCGGCAACCGCGGCATGCGGCGATCGCGTCGCCACGAACCGGGGTTGCTCGCGACATTCACGCCCCGTCGTCTCCGCATTCCGCGCAAGACGCCATTCGCCGCGGGCGGTGTCGCAGCGTAGCGCGCATCGTCGCATCATGATTGATTTCACCCGCAATCATTTCGAGCTGTTCGGCCTGCCCCTGCGCTTTCGCATCGATGCGCCGGCGCTCCAACGCGCGTACCGCGACCTGCAGCGCGACGTGCATCCGGACCGCTATGCCGGCAGCTCCGACCACGAGAAGCGCCTCGCCCTGCAGGCGTCGGCGCACGTCAACGAGGCCTACCGGACGCTCAAGGACCCGGTGGCTCGGGCCGAGTACATGTTGCGGCTCGCAGGAATCGATGTGACGGCCGAGACCGACACGCGACTGCCGATCGATTTCCTGACCCGGCAGCTCGAGCGGCGCGAAGGCGCCGACGAGGCGCGCAGCGCACACGACGAGCGCGCGCTTGCCGCGATCCTCGACGACGTGCGCCGGGAATCGGGCGCGCTGCTCGCCGACATGGAGGACGTACTCGCCGGCGACGACCGCGAGCCGGCGCGCATGCGCGTGCGCGAATTGCGCTTCCTCGTCAAGCTCGATGACGACCTTCGGGAAATGCAGCTTGCCGAGCTCGGCCGATGACGCTGTTCCAGATTTCCGAGCCTGGAGAATCCCCCCGGCCGCACGCGGCGCGGCGCGCGGTGGGCATCGATCTCGGCACGACGAATTCGCTGGTGGCGACCGTGCGTAACGGCTCGCCGGTGGTGCTTCCCGACGTCGAGGGCCGGACACTGCTGCCCTCAGTCGTTCGCTACGGTGAGCGCGGCGTCGACGTCGGCCATACGGCGCTCGCGCAGGCGGCCAGCGACCCGGGCAACACGATCGCGTCGGTGAAGCGGCTGATGGGGCGCGGCATCGCCGACCTGGCGGACGATCGGCGCTATCCGTACCGGCTGGTCGAGGGCGAGGGCATGGTCCGGCTCGCGACTCGCTCGGGCATCAAGTCGCCGGTCGAGGTGTCGGCCGAGATCCTGAAGGTCCTGCGCCGGCGTGCGGAGGGATCGCTGGGCGAGGCGATCGACGGTGCCGTCGTCACGGTGCCGGCGTATTTCGACGACGCGCAGCGGCAGGCGACCAAGGACGCCGCGAAGCTCGCCGGACTTCCGGTACTTCGGCTGCTCAACGAGCCGACGGCGGCGGCGATCGCCTATGGCCTCGACAATGCCTCCGAGGGCACCTACGCGGTGTTCGATCTGGGGGGCGGGACCTTCGACATTTCGATCCTGCGCCTCGCGCGCGGCGTGTTCGAGGTTCTCGCCACCAACGGCGACTCGGCGCTGGGCGGTGATGATTTCGACCATCGCGTGTTCTGCTGGGCGATCGAGGAAGCCGGGCTACCGCCGCTCGCGGTCGCAGACGCGAGACGGCTGCTCACCCGCTCCCGCGAGGCGAAGGAGATGCTGACCGGCCACGAATCGGCCCCGATCGCGGCGGCGCTCTCGGACGGCACGCGCGTCGACCTGACGCTGACGTCCACGACGTTCACGACGATCACCGGGACGCTCGTCGCCAAGACGCTGGCGCCGGTGAAGCGCGCACTGCGGGACGCGCGGCTCGAGCCGGCGGACATCAAGGGCGTCGTGTTGGTGGGGGGAGCGACGCGGATGCCGCAGATTCGTCGCGCGGTCGCCGAGTTCTTCGGACAGCCACCGCTCACCAACCTGAATCCCGACGAAGTCGTGGCGGTGGGCGCTGCAATCCAGGCCAACAAGCTGGTCGGCAATCGCGAGCGCGACGACGACTGGCTGTTGCTCGACGTGATCCCGCTGTCGCTGGGCATCGAGACCATGGGCGGGCTCGCCGAGAAGATCGTCCCGCGCAATTCGACGATCCCCGTCGTGCGCGCGCAGGATTTCACGACGTTCAAGGACGGCCAGACGGCGATGGCGCTGCACGTCGTCCAGGGCGAGCGCGAGAAGGTCGCCGACTGCCGCTCGCTCGCGCGTTTCGAGCTGCGCGGCATACCGCCGATGGTCGCGGGTGCCGCGCGCATCCGCGTGTCCTTTGACGTCGACGCCGACGGCCTGCTGTCAGTCTCGGCGCGGGAGCAGACGACGGGCCTCGAGGCTTCGATCGCCGTCAAGCCTTCGTACGGCCTGACCGACGCCGACATCGCGCGCATGCTCGAGGAATCCTTTGCCCATGCGGCGAACGATGCCGGTGCACGGGCGCTGGTCGAAACCCGCGTCGAGGCCGAGCGCATCGTCAGCGCCACCGAGAGCGCGCTCGGCGTCGATGGCGACCTGCTCGATGCAGGGGAGCGGGCGGTGATCGAGCGCGCACTGACTGCGGTGCGTGGCGCCGCGACGGGCGACGACCGGCGGGCACTGTCGGCAGCGATCGACGCGCTCAATGCGGCTACCGCCGATTTCGCTGCACGGCGGATGGATCGCAGCGTCGCGCGCGCGCTATCGGGCCGCCGCGTCGACGCACTGGGCTAGCGTCGCGCCGATGACCGAGATCGTCGTCCTTCCGCATGCCGAGCTGTGCCCCGAGGGCAGGACCTTCGAAGGCAAGCCCGGCATGTCGCTGCTGGACAACCTGCTCGAGCAGGGTATCGAGGTCGAGCATGCCTGCGAGAAATCCTGCGCCTGCACGACCTGCCACGTCATCGTCCGCGAAGGCTTCGCTGCGCTGCCGGAGGCTTCGGAAGACGAGGACGACCTGCTCGATCGTGCATGGGGCCTGACGCCGATGTCGCGGCTGTCGTGCCAGGCCGTGGTCGGCGACACGCGGCTGGTCGTCGAAATCCCCAGATACACGATCAACTACGCGAAGGAGGGCAAATGAACGAGACGAAGACCCCCGCGAGACATCGACGATGACGTGGACCGATTCGCTCGCGATCGCGATCGCGCTCGCCGATGCACATCCGGACGTCGACCCGGCGGGTGTCCGTTTTACCGATCTTCACAACTGGGTGCGCGCGCTGCCCGGCTTCGACGACGATCCGAAGCACGGCGGCGAGAAGATCCTCGAAGCGATCCAGCAGGCGTGGATCGACGAGTGCTGACCATCGCCGGGCGCGGGGCGACCCTGATGGTCGCGCGCGCTTGCTTCGATCACCGCGCGCCTGTGGACGCTGTCAGGCGAAGAGGTTGAGCACCGCGTCGAGGCCGCAGTGGTCGATTGCGTGCGTCGCTTGCGCACGCACTTTCGGCTTGGCGCGGTAGGCGACGGACACGTCGGCGGCGGCGAGCATTGGAAGGTCGTTCGCCCCGTCCCCGATCGCCACTGCGATCCCGTCTTCACCCCGGCAGCGATTGGCGAGCGTCGAGAACGCCGCGGCCTTGGCCTGCGCATCGACGACGTCGCCCACGAGCCGGCCGGTCAGCTTTCCGTCGCGGGTCTCCAGCACGTTCGACAGCGTGCAGTCGATGCGCAGCCTTGCCTGCAGCCGGTCGGTGAAGTAGGTGAAGCCGCCCGACACGAGCAGGGTCCGCGCGCCGATTGCGCGCAGGGCTTCAAGCAGCCGCTCGGCGCCCGGCGACAGGCGAAGCCGCTCGTCGTAGACCCGCTCGAGTGCTGCCACCGGCAATCCGGCCAGCAGCTCGACGCGGCGCACGAGGCTCTGGCGGAAGTCGATTTCGCCGCGCATCGCCGAGGCCGTGATCGCCGCGACCTGGGTCTTTATGCCCATCATGTCCGCGATCTCGTCGACGCACTCGATCGTGATAAGCGTCGAGTCCATGTCCATCGCCACCAGCCGCACGCGCTCGAGCGTCCGCTCGCGCGGGACGCTCGCCCAGTCGTAGTTCGCCGCGGCGAGGGCCTCGGCGACGCCGCCGAGCTGGCGTGGCGCGTACAGGCGGAACGCCTCGCATCCGCCGCGAGTCATCGGCTCGACGCCCGCCGCCTGCGTCAGCGCGAGCAGCACATCGAGGTCCTCGCGCACCAGGTGCCCGGCCTGCACGACCAGGTCGAAGCATGGAGGCGCTTCGAACTCCGCGCTTGCGCTCACGACGCCGTACCGCGGCGCGCCTTGCGGGCACGTGGGGGATGATCGCGCGGGGAGCGGTCGCCGCGGCCCAGCGGCTGCACGTAGGTGGGGTGCGCAGGCCCCGGCAGAGACGTGGAGGGCACGGCGCTCTCGTCGAGCGTGAAGTCGATCTTCGCCTGCTCGAGGTCGACGCGCACCACCTTGACGTTTACGCGACCCGCGAGCTGAAACACGCGTCCGCCGCGCTCGCCGGTCAGCGCATGCCGGACGGAGTCGAAGTGGAAGTAGTCGCGCGGCAGCTCGGTGACGTGGACGAGGCCGTCGATGTCGAGGCCATCGAGGGTCACGAAGATGCCGAAGCTCGCGACGCCACTGATGGTGCCGGGGAAGGTCTCGCCTACCTTGTCGCTCATGTAATTGCACTTGAGCCACTGCAGGACATCGCGCGAAGCATCGTCGGCGCGCCGCTCGGTCATCGAGCAGTGGACGCCCAGCTCGGCCCAGGTCATGCCCTCCGGCGTGTACCGCTTGCGGGCCAACACGCCTTTGAGCGCACGGTGGACCAGCAGGTCAGGATAGCGACGGATCGGCGAGGTGAAATGCGCGTAGGTTTCGTAGGCCAGGCCGAAGTGGCCGACATTGTCGGGACTGTACCGGGCTTGCGCGAGCGAGCGCAGCAGCACGGTCTGCAGCAGCGCGAAGTCGCTGCGGTCGCGGATGCGCCCGATCAGCGCCGCGTAGTCGCGGGCGGTCGGCGCGTCGCCGCCGGAAAGCGACAGGCCCGAACCCGC
>DASYXO010000287.1:0-3135 GCA_035934825.1 Casimicrobiaceae bacterium | reverse complement strand
GCTGATGGCGCTGGGCGGATTCACCGCGATCGCCGACCGCCGTTACCGGCTCGCACTCAGGCACCGGTTCGCGCGCGTCCTCGGCGCGGCCGCGCGCGGCGCCACGTGACATCGCAATGAAGTTCCTGCGCTGGACCCTGCCCCTTGCGATCTTCATCGTCGTCGCAGGATTCCTGTACGTCGGGCTCTACCGCGATCCGCACGAAGTTCCTTCGCCGCTGATCGGCAAGCCGGCGCCGGCGTTCTCGCTCGCGGAGCTGCACCATCCCGACCGGACGCTCGCGACCGCCGACCTGCGCGGCCAGGTCTGGCTCCTGAACGTCTGGGCGTCGTGGTGCGTGTCGTGCCGCGAGGAGCACCCGCTGCTGGTCGCGCTGTCGAAGGCCGGCATCGTGCCGATCATCGGGCTCGACTACAAGGACAAGCCGGAGGACGGGCTCGCCTGGCTCGGCGGCAATGGCGATCCGTACACCGAGTCCGTCCTCGATCTCGACGGGCGCGCGGGAATCAACTGGGGCGTCTACGGCGTGCCCGAGACCTTCGTCATCGACAAGGCGGGCATCATCCGCTACAAGCAGATCGGCCCGCTGACCGAAGACGCGCTGAACCGGAAGATCCTGCCGCTGGTGCGTGAGCTGCAAAAGTCATGACACCCATCCCGATGCGCACTCTTGGCGCGATGCTGCTCGCCGCGCTATTCGTCGTCCACGGCCTGGCGCGCGCCGATCTCGCGCTGGACACCCGGCTGAAGAAGCTGGAGAGCGAGCTGCGCTGCCTGGTATGCCAGAACGAGACCCTGGCCGACAGCAACGCCGACCTTGCCGCCGACCTGCGCAAGGAAGTTCGAGAGCTCGCGGTGTCCGGCAAGACCGACGACCAGATCAAGCAGTACCTGGTCGCGCGCTACGGCGACTTCGTCCTCTTCAAACCGCCGGTCAAGCCGGAGACCTGGCTGCTCTGGTTCGGGCCCTTCTTGATGCTGGCCGGCGGCGTTGCGGTGTGGTGGCGCATCATGCGCAGGCGCCGGCGCGATGCGGCCCCCGGGCCGCCCCCGGCGGGCGAGAATGGCGCGCTGGACCGGGCGCGCGCGCTGCTCGACCGCTGATCCCCGGCAGCGCGACCTCGGGTCAGGTCAGCGCCGTACCGCACTTCCAGCACAGGTCGAAGCTCCCCGGCGACTGCTCGCCACAGGCGCGGCAATGGCGTGGCGTCGTGCGCGCCGCGTCGCGCTCCATCTCGCGCAACAGGGCGTGCGCGCGAGCCTCGTCACGGTCGTCGGCGATCCACACCTGCGGCTGGGCGACATCGGGCGGAACGTCGCCCACGATGCTCGACATGTGCTGGTTGAAGACGTGTGCGCGGATGCCCGCCTGGTTCAGCCGGTCGGCGACCAGGTAGGCATCGAAACGCTGGCGTGCGACGTAGACGCGGATCATCGCTCAGGGCGCCATTCGGACGGGGCGACGACGCCGCTCGAGCAGGTGCTCCAGCAGCGCGGGGCGCCGTCAGTACCGACCGCCGTTCCGCTGCCACCGCCACGCATCGGCGCAGATCGCGTCGAGGTCGCGTGTCGCGCGCCACTCGAGCACCGCGGCCGCGCGACCCGGGTTCGCGCAGCTTCGCG
The DNA here is from genome assembly GCA_035934825.1 of Casimicrobiaceae bacterium. Taxonomy (GTDB): domain Bacteria; phylum Pseudomonadota; class Gammaproteobacteria; order Burkholderiales; family Casimicrobiaceae; genus VBCG01. The sequence goes on along the minus strand of DASYXO010000287.1, from coordinate 1,511 downwards.
CGACGTCGCCGGGCCGCCGCGCACCGATGACGCGGGGAATCGACCTCCCGCAGCTCCGCTCGAAGGCTGCGATCACTTCGAGCACCGAATATCCGTGGCCGCTGCCGACATTCACCGTGAGCGTGCCATCGTGTCGTTTCGCGATATGGCGCAGGGCGCGCACGAAAGCGTCGGCCATGTCCTGCACGTGGACGTAATCGCGGATGCAGGTCCCGTCCGGCGTGTCCCAGTCGTCGCCGCACACGACCAGCTCGCTGGCCTCGCCGGCGGCGACGCGGGCGAGCTGGGGCAGCAGGTGGGCCGCGGGCCCGCGCGGGGCCTCGCCCATCATCCCCGACGAATGCGCCCCCGACGGATTGAACCCGCGCACGATGGCGATGCGCCAGTTCGCATTGGCCTGAGCCAGGTCGCGGACGAAACTCTCGACGACGAACGTGGTGCGCCCGTGAACGCTGACCGGCAGCGCCGGCGCGTCCTCGTCTACGCTCGTGATTCCGGACGCGCCATAGACGCTTGCCGAGGAGCTGAACAGCAGCGTCGCCACGCCCGCCTCGCCCATCACCTGCGCCAGAGCCAGCGCACCGCCGACGTTGACATCGTAGTATCCGAGGGGCCGCGACTGGGACTCCGCGACTTTCTTAAGGCCGGCGCAGTGGATGACCGCGGTGATCGGATAGTCGTGGAACGCCGTGCGCAGCGCGGCGACATCCCGGATGTCCGAGCTGATGACGGGGATCGGCATTCCGGCGACCGCCTCCAGCCGCGAACGGATCGCCGGTGTGCTGTTCGAGAAGTCGTCCAGCACGACCGGCTTGTACCCGTTGCGGGCGAGCTCGACGACCACGTGCGCGCCGACGAAGCCGGCTCCCCCGGTGACCAGTACGCGTTCAGTCATGGCTTACGATGCTACACGCTTCGTGCGCCGCGCGGCTCGACGGCATCGCGGACTGCGTCGCCCGACGATCGGGAGCAAAAAGCCGGGCATTGCCGCCCGGCTCGACGGACGACAGCCAACCGAATCGTCAGGCTGCCTGCGCGGCCTCGTCCTTCGCAGCGTCGGGCCGGTCGACCAGCTCGACCAGCGCCATCGGCGCCGCATCGCCCTGCCGGAACCCGAACTTGAGGATGCGCAGGTAGCCGCCCGGACGCGCCGCGAAACGCGGCCCCAGGTCGTTGAAGAGCTTGGTGACGACGTCGCGGTCGCGCAGGCGGGCATATGCAAGCCGGCGATTGGCGACCGTGGGCGTCTTGCCGAGGGTGATCAGCGGCTCGGCGACCCGGCGCAGCTCCTTCGCCTTCGGCAAGGTCGTGCGGATCGCCTCGTGCGTGAACAGCGAGTTGGTCATGTTTCGCAGCATCGCCAGGCGATGGGCGCTCGTGCGGTTCAGTTTCCGCAATCCGTGACGGTGACGCATGGTGTCTTCCTTGGCGTTACGGCCGGTCCAGCCCCGCCGGCGGCCAGTTCTCGAGCTTCATCCCCAGCGACAAGCCGCGCGAGGCGAGCACTTCCT
>DASYXO010000260.1:0-8443 GCA_035934825.1 Casimicrobiaceae bacterium | reverse complement strand
GTTGCCGACGACCCGCAGCTCCCGACCGAGGATCGCGTAGTCGAATGCGAGCGCGTCGGCCTCGTGCAGGACGAGCTGGTCGGGTCCGCAGGTCGCGCGCAGCCTCGCCGCAAGGTCGCGGTCGATCTCGATCGCGGTGATGCGCGCTGCATGCTCGATCAGGTGGTTCGTCAGCGCGCCCAGCCCGGGCCCGATCTCGACGAGGTTGTCCCCGGGCCGCGGCGCGACCGCTTCGACGATGCGCTCGACGTAATGCGCGTCGGCGAGAAAGTTCTGGCCGAAGCGCTTGCGCGCGCGGTGACCGAGCATGCTGGAGATCGGAGTCGGGTGAAATTGGGGTCAGAGCTGTAATAATTGCCAGGCAGACGTCCGGGCCGGAACGAAAGACCAGCGGGCAATTATTACAGCTCTGACCCCAATTTCATGAGTCGGAGCGCGACGCGAGCTCGATCGCGAGCTCGATCGCGGCGACGAAGCTGCCCATGTCAGCGGTCCTGGCGCGCTCCGTGTCGCAGGCGCGATCCAGCGCAGTCCCGTGGTCCACGGACGTGCGGATGAAAGGCAGCCCGAGGGTGACGTTGACGCCGTGGCCGAAGCTCGCGGCCTTGAGCGCGGGCAGCCCCTGGTCGTGGTACATCGCGATGATGGCGTCGTAGCGCCTCGCGATCTCGGGCACGAACACCGTGTCGGCCGGAAGCGGGCCCGTGACATCGGCGCCCTGCAGGCGGGCTTCGGCGAGCGCGGGTTCGATTACATCGGCGTCCTCGCGGCCGAGGTGGCCGCCTTCGCCGGCGTGCGGATTGAGGCCGCACACGGCGATGCGTGGATCCACGATGGCGAACCGCCGCGCGAGTTCGTGCCGGACGATCGCGATCGTCTCGGTGAGTGCCGCGTGCGTGATCGCGGCGGGGACGTCGCGCAGCGGAAGGTGGGTGGTGACCAGCGCGACGCGCAGCGGGGCGGCGGCGCTGCCTCCTGCCAGCATCATCACGACCCGAGGCGTGTGCGTGCGCGCGGCGAAGAACTCGGTGTGGCCGGTAAACGGCAGGCCGGCGTCCTGCATCGTGCTCTTTTGCACCGGGCCGGTGACCAGCGCCGCGAACGCTCCTGTCGCGCATCCGGCGCAGGCGTGCTCCAGCGTCGCCAGGACGCTGCGCGCATTGGTCGGGTCGGGGTGCCCGGGAACGACCGGTCCCGCAAGGGGATGGTCCCAGACCTCGATGGCGTTGCCGGGCGCCGCGAACGCGAGCGGGTCGTAATCGACGTAGCGCGGCGTGGCGCCGATGCGTGTCGCTCGCTCGTCGAGCAGCCTGCGGTCGCCGATCACGACGATGCGCGCGGGGAAGCGCGCCTGCGCATGCCGTGCGGCGACCATGGCGACGAGCTCGGGACCGATTCCGGCGGGCTCGCCCACCGTGATCGCGATGGCAGGGTGCGAGTACATCGTCGCCGTCAAAGCGGCTGTATGGAAACCGCCGCCGGGTCGCCGAACACCTGGACATCGACTCCAGGCGCAGCGCGGACGACGAAACCGCCCGCGTGTTCGCGCTCGATACGCGCCTGCGCGTAGCCGTCGAGCGATTGGGCCGGGGTCCCGAACACCCAGAGCCACTCGAGCGGTTGTTCAACATCGATTTCGCCGGTGTGCTGGACCGCCCTTCCCAGCGGCAGCGCGTGGCCCTCGCGACCGAACACCGGAAACTGGTCGAGCCTTGCGCGGTAGCGCAGGACGCGCGATCCCGGGTAGCGGGCCCGGGTGTTGAGGTCGTACCACGCGCCGGGCGGCAGGGCGATCTCGACGCTTCCGCCTTCCCGCACGATCGGCGCTACGAGCAACGCATCGCCGCACATGAACTGGGTCTCGTAAGCCCGGACCAGGCGGCTCTCGGGAAACGCAAGCGGCATTCCCCGCGTCACCGGCAGGCCCGTGCGCATCGCCTGCGCGATCACCGATTCGAGGTATGGGATCAGGCGGTAGCGCAGCGCCAGCCACTTGCGCGCGACAGCCTCGGCATCGGCGCCCCAGGTCCACGGCTCGCGTTCGCCGGCGCCGCGCAACCGCAGGTGCGAGCCGAACACCGCCGCCTGCAGCCAGCGCAGGTACAGGTCGGCCGAAGGCTCGACCGAGCCGTAGACGCCGCCGATGTCCAGGCCGTGATACGGATTGCCGCTCATTCCCCACGAAAGGCCACCGCGTATCGACGCGGCCAGGGCTTCCCAGTCGCTTTGCTGATCGCCTCCGTAACCGAGGGGATAGCGCTGGCTGCCGGCCCATCCGGAGCGGCTCCACACCACCGGGGGACCCGCGCCCGGTGCCTGGAAGTGCGCGGTGGCCTCGTGGAGGCAGCGGCTGTAGAGCAGCGGATAGACGTTGTGCAGGCGCGCACCGAAATCGCCGTTGGAGGCGATCGCGTCATCGGGGACGTGCTCGCCGAGGCCGCCCTCGAACGCGTCGACGCCATCCTCGAACAGGACCTGATGCGCGTCACGCCACCACGCGTACGCATCGGCATTGGTGAAATCGACGATGCCGCATTCGAGCGGTGACTCGAGGGCGCCTTCGGCCGCCCCCGCACCGCGCGTCGCCTCCGGGACGAAGACGTAGGGATCGCCCTGCTGGGTCGTCAGCAGGTACTGCTGCGACGCGAGGTCCTGGAACAGCGGAGACTCGACGCCGACGTAGGGGCACTCCCAGACGCAGACCCGGAGATTCTGCTCCTTGATTCTCGCCAGCGTCGCCGTGGGATCGGGAATGCGATCGGGATCCCAGGCGAAGTCGAACAGGGTCTCCGGATTCCACACCGACCCGGCGTCGAGCGCCAGCACGTCGCATGGAAGCCTGCGCTCGCGCATGCGCGCCGCGACGGCGATGGCGTCTTCGGGAGATTCAAACCCGGCGCGCGACACCCACAGGCCGAGGCTCCAGCGTGGAACGCCGGCTGGCCGGCCGGTGAGCGCCGTGTACAGGTCGAGAATCCGTGCCGGAGCATCGCCCGCGAAAAGGAACAGGTCCAGCGCCTCGTCCTCGACCATGATCGCGTAGCTGCGGTGCGACCAGTCCGGATGTCCGACGCCGTGCGTCACCATGCCCGGGGTGTTGACGAACATGCCCCAGGCGCCCGTACCGTTTCCGGGGCTCCAGGCAAAGGGCGTGTTCTTGTAGGCGAGGCCGGTGTTGACGCCCTGCGCGTCGGCGACCTGCGAGTGGACGAGCTGGCCGCGCTTGTCCAGCGATCCGAATTTCTCTCCCAGGCCATAGATCGATTCGCCCGAGGCCAGCGCAAACGCTGCGGTCCACAGCCCGCCCTGCCGGAGCCTCCCCAGCGTGGGCAGGCGCGTCCCGCCCCGCGCATGCTCGTCGGTCACGGTGGTCAGGACGAGTTCGCCTTTCCACAGCAGCCGCATCGACAGCGGCGCACCGGTAATCTCCAGCGTCGAGTCGCCGGAGGTCAACGCCCAGGTTCCCGGCTGCGACTGCGCGACCTCGCAGGGCCTGGGCCGGCCGACCACGATGCCGTAATCGGGCCGCGCATTGGGGCCGGCGCGCAGGCGGAAAGCGCCGGGGCCGAAACATTCGACCTCGAGCACGTCGCCGCTCGACGTGGCGAACGACGCGCCGGATGACGACGCCCCCAGGCTCTGGGGAATGTCCAGGCGCAGGTAGTCGGAGGGGTCGAGATGCATGCGGTGGCGCGGCCCCTGCGGGCCGTCGAACTCCGTATCGGAACGATGGGGCGCCGGCTCCGGAGCCTGCGGCGTCGTGGATCCGGGCACGGGAACGCGCATCGTACAAGAAAAGCACGACGCCGGCCCGGTCACTGCAGGCGCCACCCGCGACCGATCCCGCGACGCGCTAATATTGCGCGCGGCCGTTCACCATCGGGCGCCAGCCGTCGCGGTCATACCGCGCATCGCTCGCCCGCAGGGAGTGCACCATGCATCTAGATCTCGGCCCCGCCGAGCTCTCGCCGACGCTGCTTTCGGCGTTCACGCTCGTCATGACGGCATTCGCCGCCGGGCACGCTCGCGATCCCGCGTCTCCCGGCGCGACGTCCAAGCCGCCGTATGTGCAGTTCCCGCCGCTGCCGAAGTAGCGCGTGGCGATGAAAGCCCGGTGGCGGGGGTGACCGCCGCTCGCGAATTTCGCGAGGGCTTCGTCGGAATGCTTCCGGTCTGCGTCGGCACCGCGCCGTTCGCGCTGGTGTGCGGTGTCGGCGCGGCGGCTGCCGGCGCCTCGGGTTGGGGCGCGCTCGGCATGAGCGCGATCGTCTTTTCCGGGGCGGCGCAGATCCTCGCCGTGCAGCTGCTCGCCGCGGGCGCCCCGCTCGCAGTGATCGTGCTCACCTGTTTCGTCGCGGGACTCCGGTTCCTGATGTACAGCGCCGCGATGGCGCCGTACCTGCGTCCGCTGCCGCAGCGCTGGAAGCAGGGGCTTGCGTTCCTGCTGACCGACCAGGCGTTCGCTGCAGCGGTGCAACATTTCGGCGCCGGCTACCCGCCGCGCCAGGCCGCAAGGCATTACCTCGGCGGCGGCATCGCGATCTGGAGTTCCTGGCAGGTGATGAACCTCGCCGGATATTTCGTCGGCAACCTGATCCCGGCAAGCGGGTCGCTCGATTTCGCGGTTCCGCTCTGCTTCATCGCGCTGGTCGCGCCGCAGCTCCGCGCGATGCCCCCGATCGTCGCCGCGGTGGTCTCCGGGTTCGCCGTGCTCGCGCTTTCAGGACTGCCGATGAAGCTCAACCTGATCGCCGCCGGAACGCTGGGCATCGTCGCCGGCACGGTGGCCGATTACGCGAAGGAACGATGGACGCGACGCTGAAGCTCTGGGCGGTCATCGCCATCGTCGGCGCGCTCAATTATCTGTCGCGCCTGTCGTTCATCGCGATCTTCTCGCGCAGGCACATCCCGGTCCTGCTCGCGCGGGCGTTCAGGTATGTGCCCGCGGCGATGCGTACCGCGCTGGTCCTGCCGATGGTCGTCGAGTCGCCCGGCGGCGGCGCGCCAGGCGCCGCCGCGCCGCGGATCGCCGCGGCGATCGTCGCGGGATGCGTCGGCTTCAGGACGCACAACACGCTGAAGACGCTCGCGGCGGGAATGCTCGCGCTGTGGTCGCTGCAGGCGACGATCGCGTGGATCGGCTGATCCGGACGCCGGACCCGGGAATCCGCGCAATCCCGAGACGGGGAATCCGATACGGGGAATCCGGGACGCACCACGTTTTTCTGGTGCGTCGTCGGACGTGCCGAGTGTTCCCGGTTCAAAACGTGGTGCGTCCCGGATTCCCCGATGGCGGCAGGGGGCCGTCGCGGCCCTCGCGCCAGAGGGCGCATGCGCCAGGGATCGCTCGATCGCAGCCGCCGCCACCGGCGCCATGAAATAATGCGGCAATACGCGCCTGCCGGAGCATCGATGCGGTTCGAAGGATCGCCGACCTACGTCGCCACCCCCGACCTCAAGCTCGCGGTCAACGCCGCGCTCGCGCTGGAGCGCCCGCTGCTCGTCAAAGGCGAGCCGGGGACCGGCAAGACGCTACTGGCCGAGGAGATCGCGCGCGCCCTCGACCGCCCGCTCTTCCAGTGGCACGTCAAGTCGACGACCAAGGCGCAGCAGGGTCTCTACGAATACGATGCCGTGTCGCGGCTTCGCGATTCGCAGCTCGGGGACGATCGCGTCGGCGACATCGCGAACTACATCAGGCGCGGCGTGCTGTGGGAGGCATTCGAGAGCGACGTCCCCGCCGTCGTGCTGATCGACGAGATCGACAAGGCGGACATCGAGTTCCCGAACGACCTGCTGCGCGAGCTCGACCGCATGGAATTCCACGTCTACGAGACGCAGCGCACCATCGCCGCGCGGCATCGCCCGCTGGTCGTCATCACGTCGAACAACGAGAAGGAGCTCCCCGACGCGTTCCTGCGCCGCTGCTTCTTCCATTACATCCGCTTCCCGGATCGCGAGACGATGCGGGAGATCGTCGCCGTGCATTTCCCCGGACTGAAGAAGGCGCTGCTCCAGGAAGCGCTCGAAGTCTTCTTCGACCTGCGCGAGGTGCCCGGCCTGAAGAAGAAGCCGTCGACCTCCGAGCTCCTCGACTGGCTGAAGCTGCTGCTGGCCGAGGACATTGCGCCGGAGGCGCTGAAGAGCGGCGACCGCAAGGCGATCATTCCACCGCTGCACGGCGCGCTGCTCAAGAACGAGCAGGACGTGCATCTTTTCGAGCGCGTGGCATTCATGGCGAGGGCGGGGCGGTGATGCCGGCTCCCGGGGCACGCCGATGAGCGGACGCTTCATCGAGCCCGTAACGCTGCGCGCGGCGCACGCCCGGCTCGAGCCGCTCGAGCGCGCGCATCTCCAGGGGATCCGCAGTGCCGCTGCCGACGGCGAGCTGTGGAAGCTTTGGTACACGTCGGTGCCGGCGCCCGAGAGGACGCAGGCGTGGATCGACGCTGCGCTGGAGATGCGCGAGCGGCAGGGCGCGATGCCTTTCGCCGTGTTCGAGGAGGCGAGCGGCGACATCGTCGGCAGCACCCGCTTTTTCAACGTCGACGCGGCGAATCGCCGGCTGGAGGTCGGCCATACCTGGTATGCGAAGCGCGCGCAGCGCTCGCCGATCAACACCGAGTGCAAGCTGCTGCTGCTGACGCACGCATTCGAGTCGCTCGGCTGCATCGCGGTCGAGTTCCGCACGCACTGGTTCAACCAGCAGTCCCGAGCCGCGATCGCGCGGCTGGGTGCGAAGCAGGATGGCGTGCTGCGAAACCACCAGCTGATGCCCGACGGCAGCCGGCGCGACACCGTCGTGTTCAGCATCCTCGACGGCGAGTGGCCGGCGGTCAGGAGGCACCTGAATTTCCTCCTCGAACGGGCGCCTACACGATGAGGATCACCGCCCAGTTCTCCATGTGGGCATCGGTCGCGTTCGCGCTGGTCTGCCTCTACGTCGGATTCAACGGCCTCTCGCAGATCGATACGATCGCCGATGCCGCCGCGCGCAGCGACGGGCGCGGCTTCGCGCTCTTCTGGCTGTTCCTCGGGGTGATCGGGGTTGCCTGCGCGCTCGCCTCGTGGTGGATCATCCGGCGCGAGGACGCCGCCCCGGGGGAGCGCTGAGGGCGCCGACGGCTCGGGGACCGCGCTGGCGCAGCTGGCACACGATGCTCGTCGACTTCTTCCTGCACCTCAAGTCGTACCGGCTGCCGGTGTCGACACGCGAGTTCCTGACGCTGCTCGAGGCGCTCGAAGCGCGCGTGGTGTCCGGCTCGATCGACGATTTCTACGTTCTGGCGCGCGCGTGCCTCGTCAAGGACGAGCAGCATTTCGACCGCTTCGACCTGGCGTTCGGGACGTATTTCAGGGGCGTCGAGACGGTCTTCGACGCGCACGCGGCGATCCCGGAAGAGTGGCTGCGCCGGGAGTTCGTCCGGCATTTGTCGGACGAGGACCGGCGCGCGATCGAGACGTTGGGCGGGCTCGACAGGCTGATGGAGACCTTCCGGCAGCGCCTGGCCGAGCAGCGCAAGCGGCACCAGGGCGGCAGCAAATGGATCGGCACCGGCGGCACCAGCCCGTTCGGCGCCTACGGCTACAACCCGGAGGGCATCCGCATCGGACAGGAGGGCAGCGGTTCGCGCTCCGCGGTCAAGGTCTGGGACGAGCGGACCTATCGCGACCTCGACGGCGAGGTCGAACTCAACACCCGCAACATCAAGGTTGCGCTGCGCGGGCTGCGGCGGTTTGCGCGCGAAGGCGTTCCCGAGGAGCTCGATCTCGACGGGACGATCAATGGCACGGCGCGCAACGCCGGATGGCTCGACCTCAAGCTGCAGCCGGAGCGGCGCAACCGCGTCAAGGTGCTGTTGTTCCTCGATGTCGGCGGTTCGATGGAGCCGCACGTGGAAGCCTGCGAGGAGCTGTTCTCGGCGGCCAGGGCCGAGTTTCGCCACCTCGAGCACTTCTATTTCCACAACTGCATCTACGATCACGTCTGGCGCGACAACATCCGCCGACGCGACGAGCGCTGCAGCACGCTCGACCTGCTGCACACCTACGGGCCCGACTGGAAGGTGATCATCGTCGGCGATGCCGCGATGAGCCCTTACGAGCTGACGGCGATCGACGGCAGCGTCGAATACCGGAACCTCGAGCCTGGGCTCGCGTGGCTGGCGCGGATCTTCGCACACTTCCGCAGCGTCGTCTGGTGGAATCCCGAGCCACAGCGCACCTGGGAATACACGCGTACGACCCAGATGATCCTGCAGGCGCTGGGACCGCGGATGTTCCCGTTGACCCTGCGAGGCGTGGGGCAGGGCATCGACGCGCTGCGGCACTGAGCTGAAATTGGGGTCAGAGCTGTATTAGATTCCCGAGAAATTGGGGTCAGAGCCATATTAATTTCGGCGCGGAAGTTATGGTCCGCGCCGAAATTAATATGGCTCTGACC
>DASYXO010000242.1:0-6419 GCA_035934825.1 Casimicrobiaceae bacterium | reverse complement strand
GAAGTCCACCGCATAGCGCATCGGAACATCGTCGCCGCGATTGCCGATCCAGTCGCGCAGATTATGCGTCGCGTGGCCCGAGCCGACGATCAGCACGTTCGCCTCGCGCAGCAGCTCAAGCGCGCGCCCGAGCGCCAGGTGATGCGCCGTTCCCCGCGCCGGCGAGACCGAGAGCTGGACGACGGGAATGTCGGCGTTCGGGTACATCCATCGCAATGGCACCCAGGCACCGTGATCGAGGCCCCTGCAGCCATCGACGCCCGCGGTGATTCCGGCGGCCTTGAGCAACGCGACGACCCGCGCCGCCAGGTCGGGCATGCCGGGCGCGGGGTACTCGATCGCGTAGAGCGCTTTGGGAAAGCCGCCGAAGTCGTGGATGGTCTCGGGCTTGGCGCTGCCGGTCACCATGGGTACTGCGGTCTCCCAGTGTGCCGAAGCGATCAGCACGGCGTCCGGCTGCGGCAGGCGCGTACCCAACGCCTTCCAGGCGTCGCCGACTGCGCCAGGGGAGACCGCATGCATCGGTGAGCCATGGGACAGGAACAGGGTCGGCAGGGGTTTCATGGCCGCTTTCCGGTGTTTCGTCAGTGTTGCGGGTCGCCGATATCGTCGCGCGCACCGTTGCCCAGCAGCGCGCAGCTGGCCGCCGCCACGACCAGGAACGCCGGGTATTCCCAGCCGCCGCCCTTGGCAGTGAACATCCAGCCGTGTCCGAGATGGGGCCAGGTGGCTGCGATCAGCTCGACGGTAAGCACGCTCGCGACCCAGCGGGTCTTGAATCCGCCGATCAGCATGCTCCCGCCGACCAGCTCGAGCGCGAAGATCAGGTACGCCAACGGGCCGGGCAGACCCAACGACTCGAAGAACTGCGCCGTCCCGGGAAGGGTGAAGATGAAGTATTTCTGCAGCGCATGCGCGATGAACATGACGCCCAGCGCCGTCCGAAGCAGGATGGCGGCGGTGTCGATGCGTCGATCGGATCTCATGTCGGTTTCTCGTTGATGCGTCTGGGCAACGCGATGCCGCCATCATGCTCTTTGACAATTTCAAGATAAACGGTACATTCAAGAAATTATAATTGTGCATAATGCAATAATCGGTGGACCGATTCCAGAGCATGTCCAGTTTCGCCAAGGTCGTCGAGTCGGGAAGCTTCGCGCGCGCGGCCGACCGCCTCGGCGCATCGGTGTCGGCAATTTCGCGCCAGGTCGCCGATCTCGAGGCCCACTTGGGCGTCCGGCTGCTCAACCGCACGACCCGGCGGCTGTCCCTGACCGAGAGCGGGCGCGGCTTCTACGAGCGCTGCGTGCAGCTGCTTGCCGATCTCGAGGAGGCGGAGGAGGCCGTCGCGTCGGCGTCGGTCGCTCCGCGGGGCACGCTGCGGCTGACGGCGTCGGTCAGCTTCGGCTGCGGCTATCTGGCGGCCGCGATTGCCGACTTCCGCGAGCTGCATCCGCAGCTCCGCTTCGACGTCGCGCTGTCGGATCTCGCGGTCGACCTGGTCGACGAAGGCCTGGACCTCGCGGTCCGGATCGGGGACATCGGCAGTCAGGCCCTGATTGGACGAAAGGTCGGCATGTCGCAACTCGTGTGCTGTGCGGCTCCTTCCTACGTCGAGCGCCACCGGGCACCGCGCACTCCCGAGGACCTGGCGGCGCACCACTGCCTCACCTACGAGTACTCGACGATCGGCAATCAATGGCGCTACACCGACGCGGCAGGGACCGCGCGCGAAGTCCGCGTGTCGGGCCCCGTGCATGCGAACAGCGGCGCAATGCTTGCGGCACTCGCGGTGGCCGGCGTCGGCATCATCCTCGAGCCCGATTTCATCGTCGCCGCCGACGTGCGCGCCGGGCGCCTGGTCCGGCTGCTGCCGGATTACGCGCCACCGTCGATCACCATCTACGCTGCGTACCCGAGCCGCCGGCACCTGTCGGCGAAGGTGCGCACGTTCGTCGATTTTCTCGCGGCGCGTTTCGAGCGGGATCCGGGCTGGCGCCTTCCTCCTCCGCAATGAGCCTATCCGGCCGGAGAGCTTGCCTCCGGTACGGCCACGCCGTCGCGCTCGAAGTGGCCGAATCGCAGCGCGAGCGTCGGCATGACGATCAGGTTGAGCAGCGTCGAAGTGGCAAGGCCGCCGAGGATGACGATCGCCATTGGTCCTTCGATCTCGTTGCCGGCCGCGCCGCTCGTCAGTGCCAGTGGCGAGAGCGCGAGGGCCGTGACGAGCGCGGTCATCAGGATGGGTATCAGGCGCTCGGAGGCGCCGCGCACCGCCGACTCGATGCCCCAGGGCACGCCCTCGATGCGCACCAGGTGCTCGTAGTGGCTGATCAGCATGATCGAGTTGCGCAGCGAAATCCCGAACAGCGTGACGAAGCCCACCATGCTCCCGAGCGACAGATCGCCGCCCGTGACCGCCACGCTCAGCACGCCGCCCACCAGCGCAAACGGCAGGTTGGCCATCACCAGCACGACGCCGCGCCGGCTCTTCAACGCAAGGAAAAGCAGCAGCGTGATGCCCACGCCGGCCATCGCTCCATGGACGAGCAGGTCGTGCTGCGACCGGCTGCGCGCCTCGCTCTCGCCGGAGAACACCGCGTAGGTCCCCTTGGGCATCGTGATGTCACGGCTCACGCGCGCCTGCGCCTCGCGAACAAAAGCGCTTACTGCCCGACTCCCGAGGTTGACGGACACCGATTGCATGCGGCGGCCGCCGTCGTGGGCGATCTGGTAGCGCCCGGACACCTGGCTGATATCCGCGAGCTCCCGCAATGGCACCGCGAGGCCGTCGGGATTGCGCAGGTCGAGCGAGCCGATCTGGCCGATGTCCCTGCGCGCGGAAGGCGCGAGTATGACCCGGATATCGTAGGTCCGGCTGCCGACGTGGGCCTGCGCGACTGTCGTGCCCTCGTACGCGGTCTGGATCGCGTCCAGGACCTCGACGGGCCGGAAGCCCCAGCGGCTCAGCGCGTCCGGCCTCAACCTGATGGCGAGCTCCGGCGTGCCGGGCGGCGATTCGACCCGCACGCTGGCAGCCCCGCGGATCGTGCCGACGAGCTGGGCGATTTCGAGTGCCTTCCGGTCGATGACGTCGAGGTTGTCACCGAACACGTTGATTACCACGGGCGCAGTCGCGCCGGAAATGCTCTCGTCGATGCGCTCGACCAGGAAGGTGTTGATCGACGTGGTGATTCCCGGGAATCCCGCGAGCGCATTTTGGATGCGATGGAGTGTCGCGTCCTGGGCGCCCGCGCCCATCGGCTGGAGGTCGACCTCGAATTCACTGAGCTGGACGCCGACCGGATCGACGACTTCGCCGGCGCGGCCCGCGCTCTGCGCGACCAGCCGTACGCCCGGAACGTGCATCAGCGCCCGGGAGATCTGCGCGCCGACGCGCATCGATTCGGTGAGCGATGTCCCCGGCGCGAGGCCCATATGGACGATGTAGTGTCCCTCCCGCAGCTTCGGGATGAAGTTGCCGCGCAGGAACGGCAGCATCGACAGTGCAGCGATGCACACGAGCGCCACGAGCACGATGACGCTGCGTGCGCTCGGCTCGACCCTTTTAAGCAGCGCGACATAGCGTGTCTTCAGCCAAGTGAGCAGGCGTGGCTCGCGCTGCGGCAGCCGGCCGCGCGTCAGCAGCGCGAGCGCCATCGCCGGCGTGAGCGTGAGAGCTACGGCGAGCGACGCCAGCACCGCAAGGATGTAGGCGATGCCGAGCGGCGCGAAGAGCCGGCCGGCAAGACCCGAGAGCGACACGACCGGCAGGAAGACCAGGATGACAATGAAGGTCGCGAATACCACCGAGCTGCGCACTTCCATCGACGCGCGCAACACGACGCGCAAGGCCGGCAGCGGCTGGGGCAGATTGCGGTTCTCGCGCAGGCGGCGGTAGATGTTCTCGACGTCGATGATCGCGTCGTCGACCACCTCGCCAAGCGCGATCGCGAGCCCGCCCAGGGTCATTGTGTTGAGGCTCACGCCGAATGCCGTCAATACGATCACGGCGATCAGCAGCGACAGCGGAATCGCAATTGCGGAAATCACGGCCGTACGGACATTGAGCAGGAACAGGAACAGGACCGCGATGACGAGCACGGCACCCACCAGCAGCGCGTTGCGCAGATGCTGCGTCGCTACGGTGATGAAGGTGGCCGGACGAAAGACGTCCCGCTGTACTTCGACGCCTTGCCTGGCAAGCACCGGCACGAGCGCGTCGATCCTGCGCTCGAGGCCCGCAGTGACCGCGAGCGTGTTGGTTCCGTACTGGCTTTCGAGCACGATCTGCAGGCCTGGCGTGCCCATGATCGATGCGGCCCCGACCGCGGGGGCGCTCGCGTAGGTCACGGTGCCGACGTCACCGAGCCGGATGGCGGCTCCGTTGCTCCAGCGCAGCACGACGGCGGCGAGCCCTTCCGGGGTTCTGACCTGGCCGTCGACGTTGACCGTGATGCGCTGGTTTTCGCTTTCGATGTAGCCTGCGCCACGCACGCCGGTCGACATCCGCGCCGCGGCGACGACATCCTGGATCGAGAGGCCGTATCGCATCAACTTCGCGGGATCGACCTGGATCTGCAGTTGGCGCGTATCACCGCCGAACACGATCGCATCGGCCACGCCAGGGACGCTCAGCAGTTGCGGCCTGACCGTCCATTCCGCGATGTCGTGCAGTTCCATCAGTGATCGCGTTTTCGACGTCATGCCGATGATCAGGACGACGCTCGTCGCGGTCGTGAGCGGCAGCATCCTGGGCGGCTGCACGCCGGCGGGCAGCGTTGCGGCGAGCCCGTTGACCCGCTCGGCCACCAGCTGACGCGCCTGAAGCACGTTCGAGCGATCGGCGAACACCAGCGTGATGGCCGACAGTCCCTGCAGCGACGTCGAGCGCATCAACCGTACACCCGACGTCCCGGCCAGCGCGTTCTCGATCGGCTGGGTCACCAGCGCTTCGACCTGCTCGCTGGACAGTCCCGGCGCCTCGGTCTGGATGACGGTCGTGGGGGGGGCGAACTCGGGGAAGACGTCGAGCTTCGCTTGCGTCAGCGCGTACAGCCCGTAGCCGCTCGCCAGGACGGCCAGTGCATAGATGATGCCGCGAAACCGCAGCGAGAAGCCGATGATCCCGTTCAGCATCGCGCGCGATTCCGGAAAGCCACCGAGGACGCCGACGACCGGATCAGCCGTCGCATTCCGGCGGATCCTTGCACTGCGTGGTGACGCCCTGTGGGCGCAACTCCTCGGACAACAGCAGTTGTGCGCCGTGAACCACCACTGCGTCGCCCGCCTGGAAGCCGGTGGTCACGACCAAACCTCGATCCGCCGCGAGCGCGCGGGGAACGTAGCGGCGCGTGAATCGATCGGCCGCGGTCTTGACGTAGACCCACGGCTGTCCCCCGTACCACACGATCGCGCTCTCGGGTATCAGCAGGCCCGGCGTGCGCGGCTGGTCCAGGGGCAGATGTGCGGTCAGGCGCGTGCCAACCGGCAATGCGCGCTCGGCCAGGTAGAGATAAGGGCTGCCCTGGACAGCCGGGTCGCCTTGCGGCGATGCCGACAGCCGTTGCGCCGCGATGGGTCGACCGATGGCGCCGTCGACGGTGATGCGCGCGGGCGCCGGCGCGCTGTAATCGGCCGGCAGCGTGACCCGCAACACCACCGCGCGCCCGCTCGAAAGCCGCCGAACGAGACCGGAGGCGGGTGTCGCCGCCGCGGTCGCCAGCGCATCGCCGAACTGCTGCCGAAGCATCGCCTCGATGCCGGCTCGCGCCGCGTCGGCCGATTGCAGCCGGGCTTCGCCGGTCTGCATGACCGCGCGCGTGTCCTGCAGGGTCTTCTTCGAAACGTTGCGGTCGTCCTCGAAAAGTGCGCGGTCGCGCGCGTACTGCGCGCGCGAGGCATCCGCCTGCGCTCTGGCACTGTCGCGATCCGCGCGGGCCGCCGCCAGGCGGTTGCGCAGATCGAACAGCCGTTGCAGGTCGATGACCGTCGCATAGGCGATGCGTTCCGGCCGAGCCGTCGCGGCGCCGAGCGTCGCGACATCGATGTGGCTCGCGCGCTGCACGTCGGCGGGAACGATGACCACCGTTTCGCCGTTCACGGTTTGAACGCGCTGCACCGGCGGCACCGGGGCCGCGGTGCCGGATCCACCGGGCGCCGCGATCAGCGCGCGATGGGCGTACCAGCCGCCGCCGGCCCCGAGCATCACGCAGCCCGCGACGAGGAGCCACCTGCGCGTCGTGCCTGCGCCGGTCACCGCGTCACCGCCGAAACCGCCGCGCCCGCCAAAACCGCCGGGCCCGGCAGCAGTGGCCGCTGCATTGCATCCTCGAGCGCGGCTGCCGCCCGCTGCGCCGCCACCACCGCGTTCAGATGCGCGATCTCGACCATCGGGTATTCCGCCTTTGCCTGGGCCA
>DASYXO010000236.1:0-1903 GCA_035934825.1 Casimicrobiaceae bacterium | reverse complement strand
TGCGCCAGCAGCTCGTCGAACTTGATGCGCGTCCACGCCGGATGCGTGCGCTCGTCGAGCGCTTTCTGCGCCGCCGCCGACAGTCGCGGCGGCGGCGCGTGCAGGAAACGCAGCGCATCGGCGAAGCTCCACAGGTCGCGCCGGCGCAGCAGTGCTTCGGGCAGCACTTCGGCGGTGCGTGCGGCGTCGGCCGCGATCGCGCGCTCGACCGCCTTGCGCAGCACGTCCTGCGACAGGCCCGCCGTCGTCGGATACACCGGCGTCAGTCGATCGGGCAGCGGCGTGTCTTCGTGGACGACGCGAAACTGCGGATGCACGATCTCCGGTCCGAAATAGCCGTCGCGCACGTCGCCGTAGACGCGGATGCGCGCGCCCTCGGTGAGCGCTTTCTGGTGGCTGGGATAGAACGAGAAGAAACGCAGCGTCAGTGTCGCGTCGCCGCGCCCGGCATCGCGCAGCAGGCAGACGAGTTGCCGGCGCGGGCGGTATTGGATCTCGGCATTCGCAACGACGCCTTCGGTCTGCACCGTCGCGCCGGAGCGCAGGCGCGCGAGCGGAACGAGGCGCGTGTGGTCCTCGTAGCGCAGCGGCAGGTGCAGCACGAGGTCCTCGTCGCGCAGCACGCCGACGCGCGCGAGCTTGTCGGCGAGGCTCGCGCCGCGAGCGCTCGCGGACGCTTCCTTGCGTTTCGCCTTCGCGAGATCACTCATTGTCAAAGATTCGATGCGGGTGAGAACCCGTGGCGCGTCCCCGGCGAACGGACGTCAGCCGAGTGGACGATGCCCCGTCAAATGCGCTGTCGCGCATCCTTGGGGCTGGCAGCCCGGATCTTGCACCATCCGCAAATGAGTCCAACGCTGTTTCGCGACGGCGAGCTCCGGTTTTTCTTCTTTTCAAGGGAGGAACCGCGGGTCCATGTCCACGTCGCAGCCTCGAAAGGAGAGGCGAAATTCTGGCTTGAACCTCCAATCCGGCTGGCGCACAATTTCGGACCGAGCAGCCGTCAGCTTCACATCGCTGAAGGATTGGTCCGACGCCATGAGAACGAAATCCGCCGCAGATGTAGCGAGCACTTCGCAGGTTGAAGTGACGAACGTATCCGTTCACGGCTTCTGGGTGCTCGTCGGGTCCGAGGAACTGCATCTGCCGTTCTCACAGTTCCCTTGGTTTCGCGACGCGCCGATCGCCAAACTCGCGCACGTAACGCGCCCCTCCCCCGACCGTCTGTACTGGCCGGACCTCGACGTCAATCTCGCGGTCGAGTCGATCAGGCACCCCGATCGCTTTCCGCTCGTGAGCCGGTAAGGCTCCGGAGCGATGCCCGCCAGCGGCCCGCGGCCTACGATCCCTTCGTCTGGTCGAAGGCCTCGCGCCGGCCGGTCTGCGGCGATCCGCCGGGATAGGCAAGCTGGGTCAGCAGCGCGTTGGCCTCGACCTCGATGCGCGAGCCGCGCGGCAGCGCCGCCACCTGGAAGGTCGAGCGCGCCGGATAAGGTGCCTCGAAATAGGTCGCCATGATCTCGTTGACCTCGGCGAAATCGGCGAGGTCGACGAGCAGGATCGCCAGCTTGACGATGTCGTCGAGGGTCGCGTTCGCCGCGGCCAGCACCGCGCGCATGTTCCTGAACACCTGGTGCGCCTGCGCCTCGATGCCCTCGACGATCTGCATCGTCTTCGGATCGAGCGGTATCTGGCCCGACATGTAGAGCATGTCGCCGACGCGGATCGCCTGCGAATAGGGACCGATCGCGGCCGGCGCATCGGGACTGTGGATCGCCTGCTTGGTCATTGCTCGCCTCCGGTCGTCAGCGCTACAGTTTAGCAGGGCGAACCGCGTCGCCCGACCTTCTCCGCCGCACCCGCGGCCAGGTTGCCGCGCTTGCGCGGCCCGCAGGACATGGGC
>DASYXO010000234.1:0-6039 GCA_035934825.1 Casimicrobiaceae bacterium | reverse complement strand
GCCAGCATCGTGGCGCTGCTAGGGTTCTTCGTCGTCCCGACGGTCGCCAAGGCGAAGATCGAGGCGCTGGCGAGCTCCGAGCTCGGCCGACGTGCGACGCTCGGAAAGCTCAGCTTCGATCCGTTCACGCTGCACGCGAGGGTTAGGGATTTCGCGCTTGCCGATCGCGACCCTTCGCGGACGCTCCTGAGGTTCGCGACGCTCGACGTCGACATGTCGATCGCGTCACTGTGGCATTGGGCACCCGTGCTCGACGCGGTCAGGCTTGTGCAGCCGCAGGTCGAGCTCGTGCGCAGCGGCGACGGCACCTGGAACATCCAGGACCTGATCGATCGCGTGCTCGCCCCGACCGGGGGCCCGACCACGCGCTTCTCGGTCGACAACATCGAGGTCGAGGACGGTTCGGTGTCGATCGACGACCGGGTCAGGCAGCACAAGAGCTCGCTCACCGGCATCCGAATCGGCGTTCCGTTCCTGTCGAGCATTCCGCACGACGCCAGGATCCTCGTCACGCCTCGCCTCGAGGGCGTGATCGATGGCGCGAAGTTCGCGCTGAACGGATCGTCGACGTCGCCATTCGCCGATCGCGAAGCCGCGACGCTCGACATCGATTTCGACGCCCTGCGTCTTCCCGGGTACGCCGGGTATGCGTCGCTGCCGCAGGGCATCAAGCTCGTCGATGGCGCGCTCACGACGCGTCTCAAGCTCGCGTTCGTCACCCACAAAGGCGTGCCGAGCACGGTGACGCTCGCGGGGAGCGCGCGCGTCGACGGGCTCGCCCTCGCCCGCAACGACGGCTCGCCGCTCGCCTCGGCCAAGTCGATCGAGACGACGATCGGCAGCATCGACGCGCTCGCGAGGACCATTGCGCTCGACCGCATCGCAGTCGATGCTCCGGAGATCGACCTGCGTCGCGGCGCCGAAGGCTCGCTGGAGCTCGCGCAGTTGTTCGGCGTTCACCCGGCTGCGGCTACGCCGTCGACAGGGCGGTCGGCTGCCGCCAACGCTGGCGCGTCCGCCACGCCGGCCGCCCGCCCCGGGACGCCCGCTGTCGCCGCCGCGGCCGCCCCGGCGTCATGGGCCCTCACGATCGCCGAGGCCCACGTCGGAGCCGGCGTCGTGCACATCGCCGACGCGTCCGTGATGCCGGAATTCAGGGACACGCTGTCGGGAGTGTCGCTGGAAGCCAGGAAGCTCGCGTCCAAGGGACCGCCGGGCACGATCGACGTCGCGTTCGATTCCGACGATGGCGCGCAATTCGCCGCGCACGCCGAGGCTGACTTCGCCGGGCAATCGGCGCGAGGGAACGTTTCGGTGGCCAGGCTCCCGATCTGGAAGTTCCAGCCGTACTACGCGCGGGTGCTCGCGCTCGATCTGCGGCGAGGCACCCTCGACTTCGCGGGTGATTTCGATGCGGCCGCGGGTGGCGCGTCGCCGAGGTTCGTGTTGACCAAAGGGGTGGCGAGCATCGCCGACGTCGAAGCCGAACCCAGTGGCGAGCGCGATCCGCTCGTCCGGATGGGTCGCACCGAGCTGACCGGCGTCGCGTTCGACCTCGGGAAGCGCAGCGTGACGATCGACAGCGCGGCGTGGCGGCAAGGGTCGCTACGGATCGTCAGGCTGGCGAACGGCGCCACCAACTTCGACCAGGTCGTCCGCAAAACCGACGCGGCGTCAGCGCCCGGCGCCGCGCGCAACCCGGCAGCGCAGGCCGCGATCGTGACGCTCCCGGACCGCGAGCGTGCGACGGGGTGGACGCTGCGGGTCCGCAATGCCCTCGTCGAGCACGTCGCGATGGATCTCGAGGACCGCGTGCCCGGGGTTGCGGTGAAGCTCCGCATCCCCGACGAGCGGATCGCGGTTGACGATTTCAGCAATGCGAAGGCTGCGAAAGGACGCATCGACGCATTGATCCGCGTAGCCCAGGCCGGGCGCATCCGCATTGCCGGCGCACTCGCGGTCGAGCCGATCGCCTTCGACGGGCGCGTCGATGCGGCCGGCATCGACCTCGTGCCCTTCAAGCCGTATTTCGAGGGGCAGACCAACGTCATCGTCGCCGGCGGAGCCATTGCCGCCAAAGGTCGCCTGACCTACGTGGACACCGCAAGGGGCGCGCCGCTGGCGACCTATGCAGGAGACGTGACGGTCAGCAACTTCGAATCGATCGACCGGCCCGATTCGCAGCAACTCCTGCGCTGGAAGACGCTCGCGCTGACCGGCATGGACCTCAGGTCCGAGCCGCTGCGGGTGGGCCTGGGCGCCGTCGCACTCGACCGATTCTTCGCGCGAATCATCGTCAATGCCGACGGGACGCTCAATCTGCAGCAGCTGCTGGCGCCGCAATCGGCCGCCGTGCAGGCTGCAGCGCAGACGGCCGCCTCGACGACAGCAGGCGTGACCACCAAGGCGGTGCCGCCGGCACCGGCGGAAGCGAAGGCGCTGCCGGTGTCGATCGGGCGCATCGAAGTCGCCAACGGCGATGTCGAGTTCTCGGATTTCTTCGTCAAGCCGAACTACTCGACGCATCTGTCGCGAGTCGATGGCAACGTCTCGACGTTGTCGGCAACGCAGGCGGGCGACGTCGCCATCTCGGGGCGTGTCCAGGACACGGCCCCGGTCGACATCCGCGGTAGCATCAATCCGTTCGCGAGCCAGCTTCAGCTCGACCTGACCGCCAATGCGACCGACGTCGAGCTGCCGCCGCTCACCCCGTATTCGATCAAGTACGCGGGCTACGGCATCACCCGGGGCAGGCTGTCGATGAGGGTCCACTACAAGATCGACGACCGCAAGCTCGCTGCGACCAATCGGCTGCTGCTCGACCAGCTCACCTTCGGCGAGCACGTCGACAGCCCGACGGCGACCAGGCTGCCGGTGCTGCTCGTGGTCGGGCTGCTCAAGGATCGCAACGGCGTCATCAACCTGGATCTTCCGATCTCGGGGACGCTCGACGATCCGCAGTTCTCCATCTGGCGGGTCCTCGTGCAGATGGTCGTCAACCTGTTCACCAGGGCGGCGACGGCCCCGTTCGCGGTGCTGGGCTCGCTCGCCGGGGGCGCCAGCGAGCAACTCGCCTACGTCGAGTTCGCGGCCGGGCATGCGGAGCTTGCCGCCGCGGCCGATGCCAAGCTCGAAACGCTGGCCAAGGCGCTGACCGATCGCCCGGCGCTGAAGCTCGTCGAGTCGGGCCGGGCAGTGCCCGCTGTCGATCGCGAGGGATTGAAGAGCGCGCGGCTCGACGCCGCGATGCGCACGCAAAAGCAGAAAGCGCTGGTTGCGCAGGGCGACTCTGCGCCGCCGCTCGACCGGATACGGATCGACGCCGCCGAGCGTCCGGGATACCTCGCCGCCGTCTACCGCGCCACCGACCTCCCGGGGAAGCCGAGGAACTTCCTGGGCATTGCCAAGACGGTTCCCGATGCCGAGATGGAGAAGCGGCTGCTCGACAGCTACAAGGTCGACGACGCGGCGCTCAGGGCACTGGCGAATGCTCGCGCGCAGGCAGTGGAATCGTGGCTGGTCGAGCAGGGCCACATCGCGCCGGAGCGAGTATCCATCGCCGCGCCGAAGCTCGGCACAGAAGGGATTGCCGACCAGGGGCTGCCAACGCGCGTCGACTTCGCGATAAGATGACCGGCGCCCGGCGCGCGAGCCTCATTCACGGCCGAAGGCTCCGGCGCCCGCAGGACCTCGGGAGGGCGCCGGGCGGCGGGACGTACCAGGGAGGCGCACCATGTTCGAGCTCGCAGCACTGCTTGCCGCCATCGACGACATGATGCTCGCTGCGCTGATTGCGACGCTCGACCATCTGCCGGGGACCCTGCCCGCGTTGCAGGCCTGGCTCGAACATGCGGCGCGCTGGGAATCGGACCGTCGCTCGGGGTTCGACTATCCGCTGCAGCCGCCGATGGCGGCGATCTCGCCCGACGAGCTGCCCGCCGCGGTCGAGGGCTCGGCCCTGCTCGGGGCCTCGTTCCGGCACGAGCGCCGGCCGGACGTGTCCCCGATCGTCGCGTTCTTCGACCGCCTGAAGGAATCGCTGCTCGCCGAGCAGCAGCGCGACGGCGCGGTCCTGCACTAGCCGTCTGGCCGTCCGGCGCCCCGGGTGCCGAGTGCCGGGTGCCGGGAGAGCGGACGCCCGCGGGCGTCCGCTCCGATCACACGCGGCGGCGGTATTCGCCGGTGCGCGTGTCGATCTCGATCCTGTCGCCGGTGCTGACGAACAGCGGGACCTGGATCTCGAAGCCGCTGCCGATCGTGGCGGGCTTCATCACCTTGCCCGACGTATCGCCCTTGACCGCAGGCTCGGTGTACGAGACTTCGCGCACGACCGACGTCGGCAGCTCGACCGAGATCGCCTTGCCTTCGTAGAACGTGAGCTCGCAGGGCAGTCCGTCCTCGAGGTAGGGGAGAGCGGATTCCATGTTCTCCTTCTCGACGTCGTACTGGTTGAATTCCTGGTCCATGAACACGTACATCGGATCGGCGAAGTACGAATACGTGACGTCCTTGCGCTCGAGCTGGACGACGTCGAACTTCTCGTCGGCGCGGTACACGGTCTCGGTGCCGCCGCCGGACAGCAGGTTGCGCAGCTTCATCTTGACGACCGATGCGTTGCGGCCGGACTTGGTGAACTCGGCCTTCTGCACGACCATCGGGTTGCTGCCGATCATGATCACGTTGCCGGCGCGCACGTCCTGTGCGATTTTCATGTCGATTCCTGGGTGCTCCGCCGGAGGGCCGGCGAATCGCGTTGCAAAAGTTGGCAAACCAATAATTATAGCCGGTGCAGAGCAAATTCAACAAGGCGGGTAGCAAGATCGGGCCGGGACGCGAGCTGGTCGGCCCAGCGCCGTCCGTGGCGGCGAAGCGCCTCGGAGGCGGCCCGGAACCGTGGCCAGGCGGAGGTCGCTGCGGCGCCATCCTCGGCGTTGAATGCGCGCCAGAAGGCGCCAAGGTCGGCCCGTCCGGGTTCGGGCAGGTCGGCCGTGTAGCGGTCGAGAAACGCCTCCAGCTTCAGCACGTGTGCATTCTCGTCCTGAGGGTAGGGCTGCCAGACGAAAGGGCGGGCCGCCCATTGCGCGCGCACGAAGGAGTCCTCGCCGCGGACGAAATTCACGTCGGAGGCCCAAAGCAGCCGGTCGAACTCCTCCTGGGTCGAAAACGGTCGCATCGCGAGGGTAAGCCGGCCACGCGTCACCGACTGGCCCGCGTGCGGGACGTCCCCATGCAGCCAGCGGTCGAGCGCCGCCGTCGCGACGCCTTCGGGCACCGCGCAGGCGATCGCCTCGTCGCCCTCGGCCCACGCGTCGAGCAGCGCGGGCAGGCCACGGTTCGGGTAGCAGAAGAGCACGATGCGCAGCGCCGCCGCGGTCGCGCCGCCGACGGACTGCGCGCCGCGAATCGCCCGGTCGCGCGCCGCCAGCAGGCCCGCCTCGCGCACCAGCCCGCCACTGCGCGCAGTGAACCCCGGAAACCAGAAGTAGCGCGTCAGTGCCCGCTGTGGCAGCGGCGAGGCCAGGCCGTTCACGGTGTCGACCCAGGGCTCCGCAGACAGATATTCGAGATTGAACCACAGGGGTGGCCGCGCGCTCGCCGCCATCGCGTCGAGATAGCGCGCCGGCAGCCCGCAGCCGAAACCCTCGACGACGACGTCGGGGAGCTCATCCGCGTCGGCGCCCCCATCCAGTTGCCGGAGGGTGACGCCGTGGTGGCGTTGGCGCGGCTGGGCTGGGCGCAGCGCAGGCTCGATGTGCGCGAGCGTCGCCACCCGGTCGATCCACATCGTCACGTCGAGCCCGTGCTCGGCCGCGAGCTGGCGCGCGAGGCGCCAGGCGACGCCGGCGTCGCCGTAATTGTCGACGACGCGGCAGAAGACATCCCAGCGCCTGCCGGTCATCGCGCGAGTGTACCGCCGGGTTCGAGGCGCCCGCGCTAGTCGTCCCGGGGCAGTTCGCTCTCGTGCCAGCGCGCGAGGGCGAGGCGCGACAGGCCTGCGGTCGCCGCGAACATCGCGACGCCGGCGGCCGCGATCAGCAG
>DASYXO010000219.1:0-8127 GCA_035934825.1 Casimicrobiaceae bacterium | reverse complement strand
GGCAAGCTGATGGAGCCGATGCTCGGGGTGTCGCTGCCGGTGGTCAACGTTCCCGGTGCGACCGGGCAGGTGGGTCTCACCAAGCTGATCAGCGGCCCGGCGGACGGCTACACGATGGAGGTCATGACCGGCGATACCTACGGGCTGTTCAGCAGTCCCAAGCCACGTTTCAAGCTGAACCAGCTCACGTCGCTGGGAATCATGATCCTGCAGCCATCCGGGTTCTACGTGAAGCAGGACGCGCCGTGGAAGACCTGGGACGAGTTGCTCGCCGCCGCCAAGACCAAGACGCTGCGGGTGGCGACGACCGGCTTCGGGAGCCCCGATGACATCACCGTCAATTACTTCCGCAGCCTCGGCTACCATTTCGAGAACGTACCGTACGCCAAGCCCGGTGAGCGCTACACCTCGATTCTCGGCGACCATGCCGACGTGCTGTACGAGCAGACCGGCGACGTGCGCTCCTACGTCGATAGCAAGCAGATGCGGCCCATCGTCCTGTTCTACGCGAAGCCCCTCGACGTCGGTCCGTTCAAGGGCATTCCGGTGACCGGGCAGTCTGGCATCCACATCTCGCTACCGCAGATGCGCACCGTGATCGTGAAAGCGGGGACCAGCCCGGCGATCGTCAAGACGCTGTCCGACGCCCTGCACAAGGTGGCGGAAACGCCCGAGTACAAGAAATACCTCGACGACCAGTACGCCGATCCGAACAGCTACATGCCGGCAGCCGAAGCGAACGAGTACATGGCGAAGTGGCTCGACAAGGCGCGCAAGATCATCGCGGAATCGGCCCACAAGGGCCTCAACAAGTGAGCTTGGGAGCGCGTCCTCGGGACTGCGCATGAGCGTGCTGCGGGGCCGCGATCCGCGGTCTCGCAGCCGTCTCGCTCGGGGGAGTTGGAATGCAGGTTGTCGCCAGGCTGAGGCGCATCGCGCCTTACGCAATCATCGTCGTGGCCAGCGCGTACCTCTACCACCGCGCGCTCGGCTTTGAATTCGAGCGCGTTTCCGGGCGCATCGGGCCGGATGCCTGGCCGCGCATCATCCTGACACTGCTGATCGCGATCTGCGCTTACCAGGTGCTTTCGCTCGCGGTGAGGCGCACGACGCGCGAGGTGGAGGGCGTGCTGCAGAGCCTGGAGGAGGTCGCCGACCCGTCGCTGCTGGAACCTCCGCAGGCGCACCCCGGCCGGGCGCTGCTCGGGATTGCCCTGACCTTCGGCTACCTGCTCGCGTTCGAGGTCGCGGGCTTCTTCATCGCCACCTTCGTCTACCTCGTCGCACTGATGTACGTGGGAGGCTACCGGCGGCCAGTTCGGGCCCTCGCGATCTCGCTCGCCGCGAGCCTGTCCTTCATATTCGTATTCATGAGGATCGTGTACGTATCGCTGCCTCTCGGACGGGGACCTTTCCTCGCCGTCTCGGTGGGCGTCATGAAGCTGCTCGGGATCCACTGAGCGCGGGCGATGGACACCCTCCACTACCTCGGAATCGGCCTCGCCCACATCTTCACGCTGCAGGACATCGTCGTGCTGGTGGCCGGCATTCTCGTCGGCATGGCGGTGTCGATCATGCCCGGCCTGGGACTGGTGATGGGCGTGGTGCTCGCGCTCCCGTTCACCTACCGCATGTCGATCGAGCCTTCGATCATCCTGCTCACCGCCATCTATGTCTCGGGCACCTATGCGGGCTGCTTCACCGCGATCCTGTATCGCATTCCCGGCGAGCCGATGGACGTTCCGTTGCTGTGGGACGGCTACGCGATGGCGCAGAAGGGGCAGCCGGCGAAGGCGCTGGGCTGGGCGCTGGTCGCCGCGCTCACCGGAGGACTTTTCTAGTCGGCGGTCATGGTCGCGCTCGCGGTGCCGATGAGCCGGGTCGCGCTCAGCTTCGGCCCACCCGATTATTTCGCCGCGGTGTTCTTCGGGCTGACCACGGTCGTCGCCCTCGCCGGTACGTCGCTGATCAACTCGTTCATCAGCCTGTTCATCGGGCTGCTGGTCGCCACGGTGGGTGTCGATCCGATCTATGGCGCGTACCGGTTCACGTTCGGCTCCCCGATACTGGAGAATGGCGTCCCCTACGTCATGGTGCTGGTGGGGATGTACGGACTCGGCGAAGTGTTCAACCGGCTGGGACAAGGCCTGAAGCTGCACGGCGAGCCCAAGCGGGATGTCCAGGTCAAGACGGACTTCCCGTCGCCGAAGGAGCTCTGGTCGATCCGCCGCACGCTGCTGCGCAGCAGCGTCATCGGCACGCTGCTCGGCATCGTCCCGGGTGCGGGCGCGACGGTCACCTCGTTCATCTCCTACGGCATCGAGAAGCAATACGGGAAGCGCCGCCACCTGCTGGGGACCGGCATGCCCGAAGGCATCGTCGCGCCGCAGGTCGGCTCGACGGCATCGGTCGCCGGGCACATGATCCCGCTGCTCACGCTGGGCATTCCCGGCAGTGGTGCGACGGCAGTGATCCTCGCTGCATTCCTGCTGCACGGCGTGCAGCCGGGACCGATGCTGTTCACGGACCCGGCATCGAAGGCGGTGGTGTACACCATCCTTGCCTCGCTGTTCGTCGGTGTGATCGGGATGTGCCTGGTGGGATTCCTGTGGATCAGGGTGGTGGTCAGGGTGCTGCGCATACCGCAGGGCGTGCTGTCGGCGATCGTGGTGATGTTCTGCATCGTCGGCGCCTACGCGAACCGCAACAGCGTCTCCGACGTGTGGGTGATCGTAATCTTCGGCGTGCTTGGCTACGCGTTCGAGAAGCTGAAGTTCCCGATCTCTCCAATGGTGCTGGGCGTTATTCTGGGTCCGCTCGCGGAAAACTCGTACATGCAGACGATGATCAGCTATCACAACGATTGGACCGTATTCTTCCGCGAGCGCCTGAGCGGGACGCTGATGGTGGTGTCGATCCTCGCAATGTTCTTTCCGCTGCTGCGCCACCTCCTGCTGCAGCGCAGGCAGGGCCGTGGTCGCAGCGTCGATTTGCAACGGAGGCATGGGGCATGAAGCGCATGGCGGGCAAGACGAGCGTCGTGACGAGTGGCGGCCGCGATGGATGAACGTGGCGGGCTCGGCGCGGGACGCGAAGCAGCGGGCGGCTCGGCGAGCCTGGTGGCCGGGCTCCTCGCGCGGGCGCGCGCCGCGCAGGCCGAGTACGAGCGCTGGCCGCAGGAGCGCATCGACGCAGCGGCGCTCGCCTGCGGCTGGGCGATCATGAACCCCCAGAACAACCGTGCGCTCGCCGAGATGGCCGTGCGCGACTCCGGGCTCGGCAACGTCGCCGACAAGCTCGTCAAGAACCATCGCAAGACGCTCGGCCTGCTGCGCGACATCAAGGACGTCAAGACCGTCGGGGTGATCGCCGAATACCCCGAGCGCGGGATCATCGAGATCGCACGCCCGGTCGGCGTGGTCGCCGCGATCACGCCGTCGACGAACCCGGCAGCGACGCCCGCCAACCAGATCATCAATGCGCTGAAGTGCGGCAACGCGATCGTTCTGGCGCCTTCGCCCAAGGGCTGGTCGACCTGCGCTGCGCTCGTCGGTTTCGTGCACGCCGAGCTCGCCAAGGTCGGCGCACCCCGCGATCTCGTTCAGATGCTGCCCGCACCCGTGACCAAGGACGCCACGTACGAGCTGATGCGCCAGGCCGATCTGGTCGCGGCGACCGGCTCGCAGGCGAACATCCGTGCCGCCTATTCGAGCGGCAAGCCGGCGCTCGGCGTGGGCCAGGGCAACGTCGTGTCGATCGTCGACGTGAGCGCGGATCTTGCCGCTGCCGCAGAGAAGATCGCGCGTTCCAAGACTTTCGACAACGCGACCTCGTGCTCGTCGGAGAACGCGGTGCTGATCCTCGCCGGCGTCTACGACGCGACGCTTCGCGCGCTCGCCGGCCAGGGTGGGGTGATGCTCGACGCTGACGAGAAGGCGCGGCTGCAGTCGCTGATGTTTCCCGGCGGCAAGCTCGCCCCGGCCGCGACCGCACAGTCTGCGCCGCGCATCGCGGCGCTCGCCGGCCTCGACCGCCCCGCGGCGCGCAACGCGCGCTTCCTGATGGTCGAGGAGACCGGCACCGGTCCGGCATTCCCGTTCTCGGGCGAGAAGCTCGCGCCGGTGCTCGCCGTGTACCGCGCACAGGACATCGATGCCGCCTGTGCGCTGACGCGGCGCATCTATGATTACCAGGGCAAGGGGCACTCGGTGTCGATCCACACGCGCGACGATGCGCAGGCGCTGCGGCTCGGGCTCGAATTGCCGGTGGCGCGCGTCATCGTCAACCAGGCGCATTGCATCGCCACCGGAGGCAGCTTCGACAACGGGCTGCCGTTCTCGCTGTCGATGGGATGCGGCACCTGGGGCGGCAACAGCTTTTCCGACAACATGCACTGGCGGCACTTCCTCAATATCACGCGGATCTCCCGTCCGATCCCCGAGAAGGTCCCCGGCGAAGACGAGATCTTCGCGTCCTATCACGCGCGGTACGGCCGCTAGATGCGTGACACGATACGCAGCCTTGTCGATCGCCAGGCTGCAGCGGAACCAGGGCGAGTCTGGCTGGTGGCTCCGGAGACCGGGCGCGAGCTGACCTATGCGGGGCTGCGCGAGTCGTCGCTCGCGCTCGCGTCTTTCCTCGCCGACCGCGGCGTCGGTCCGGGCGAGCGCGTCGCGACGTTCATGGGGAACGGCCTGCAGACAGCGCGGCTTTTCATCGGCGTCATGTACGCGGGTCGCGTCGTCACGCCCCTCAATCTCCTCGCCCAGGCTTCGCAGCTCGAGCACGTGCTTGCGCACTGCGACGCCCGTCTGGCGTTCGTCGCGCCCGGCGAGCGCGAGCGCCTTGCCGCCGCGGCGGCACGCGCGGGTCGCCCGGTCGAGCTCGTAAGCGTCGATCCCGATTGCGAGGAGTTCATCGCCCGCGCGCCCGCGAGGGCAGATCGGCTCGCGCCGTCGGCCTGCGGCGACGACGCGCTGATGATGTACACGTCCGGCACCACCGGCATTCCCAAGGGCGTCGTGCTGACCCACGCCAACGTGATCGCCGGCGGCAGCTTCGTGACGCAGGCGCATGCGCTGGGCGAGCGCGA
Organism: Casimicrobiaceae bacterium; assembly: GCA_035934825.1. Classification (GTDB taxonomy): domain Bacteria; phylum Pseudomonadota; class Gammaproteobacteria; order Burkholderiales; family Casimicrobiaceae; genus VBCG01. Next base: position 3,035 of record DASYXO010000219.1, on the reverse strand, counting down.
TCGCGTGCTCGCGGTGCTGCCGCTGTACCACATCAACGGGCAGATCGTGACGGCGGCCGCGACGGTGGTGCACGGCGGCAGCCTGGTAATGCCGCACAGGTTCTCGGCGGGCGAGTTCTGGTCGCTGGCTTGCGCGCACGGCTGCACGTGGATCAACGTCGTGCCGACGATCGTCTCGTACCTGCTCGCGGGGCCCGATCCTCGCGCAGCGGGCCTCGACCTGTCGCGGATACGCTTTTGCCGCTCCGCGTCGGCGCCGCTGCCGCCGGAGCTCCATCGCGCGTTCGAGGAGCGCTTCGGCATCGGCATCGTCGAGACGATGGGACTCACCGAGACCGCCGCACCGGTGTTCACCAATCCGCTCGATCCTGCGAAGCGCAGGATCGGCAGTCCCGGCCAGGCCTTCGGCAACGAGGCGAAGGTGGTCGATCCGGGAACGGGTCGCGACCTCCCCGACGGCGAATCCGGCGAGATCATGATCCGTGGCGCGAACGTGATGAAGGAGTACTACAAGTCACCCGAGGCGACTGCCAAGGCACTCGAGCCCGACGGCTGGCTGCACACCGGGGATCTCGGGCTGCGTGATCGCGACGGTTTCTACTTCATCACCGGGCGGCTCAAGGAGCTGATCATCAAGGGCGGCGAGAACATCGCGCCGCGCGAGATCGACGAAGCGCTCTATCGCCATCCCGCAGTGCTCGAGGCGGCGGCCGTCGGCATCCCGGATGTGCATTACGGACAGGAGATCCTGGCCGCGGTCGTGGTGAAGCCCGGCATGTCGCTGACCGAAGGTGAATTGCGGGCGTTCTGCGAAGCCGAGCTCGGCCGCTACAAGATGCCCAAGGTGATCCGGTTCATGCGCGAGTTGCCCAAAGGGCCCTCCGGCAAGGTCCAGCGCCTCAAGCTGCTCGAATCTTGACGAACGCCCACAGCGCCCCGATCAGGATCGGCTGATGCAACAGGTACACCGCCAGGCTGTGGCGGCCCAGCAACGCAAGCAGGCGCGGCGCGTGCTCGAGCGGCGCGAGGACGGCGAAGCGGGTGCGGACCAGCAGGTGGCCGAGGCCGGTGCCCAGCAGCAGCACGCCGGTCCACGGGAATAGCGGCACGTAGTCTTCGGTGGCGGGCTTGGCCGTCATGAACCCGAGCCAGCCCAGTGCACGGTTGTCGAACGCCGCGCTCTGGAATGCGAGGCCCGCGACGATGATCGCGACGCCTGCGGCGATCGCGATCGCCGGCCGGCGGACGAAAGGTCGCGCGATGACGAGCGATGCGGCGATCGCGTGCAGCACGCCGAACCAGATCCACGTCTGCGGGAACATCAGGAAGCTGCCGGCGCTGACCGCCAGCGCAGCCGCCGCGATCACGCCGGCGTGGGCGAGCCAGCGCCGGGGTGCACTTTGCCGATCCCGGTCCGCGAGGACCATGCTCGCGCCGGCGACGAGCAGGAACGTCGACAGTATCAACGTGCGGGCGGCGATCCAGCGCCAGTCGTACTCGAGGTCGGCGCGCAGGAATCCGAAATAGCGCAGGTCGAAGCAGAGGTGATAGGTCGCCATTGCCACGATCGCGATGCCGCGCAGCGTGTCGAGCGCGGGCACCCGACCGGGGCGAGCCCGAGCCGCGTGCCGGCTCATCGGCCTGCGTGCCAGTCGATGCGCACAGTGCCGCTGCCGTCCTGGGCACCCAGCAGTGGCAGGATGCGGCGCAACGCTTCGCCCGTCGATGGCAACGGCCTCAACGTCAAGGTTCCTCCGATCGACGGCCCGCTGCCGGTGATCGTCCCGTCGACGGCGACCTCGCCTCCGGTGCCGTGCAGCGTTCCCTGCAGTCGTCCCTGCCGTGCGGCGACGATGGCCGCCACGGTCCCGAAATCGACGCGGGTCCCCGCGACCACCAGCCTTGCGCGGTTCCACTTCGCATCGAGCGTGCCGCTCCCGCCGGCGGGGCCCCAGTCGAATGTCGTCGAGCGCAGGACGAGCTCGCCTCCTGCGGCGAGCGCGCCGCTGCCGGCGAGTGCGGCCATGGGCGGCACCAGCGCGGCCACGAATCCCGCCGGCAGGCGCAGTCGAAGATCGCGCAGCGACAACGCCTCGCGACGCAGGCCAATCGTCCCGAGCCTGCCGCCGTCTCCGGCGAAGAGATCGATCGACACGCTGCCCTGCGCGAGCGGCAGCCAGGCAACGCGCCAGCCGAGCCGCATCCGGGCGTCGCCGTCCCTGCTGCTCAACTCTCCGCTGCCACGCCACCACAGGCCGCGGGCGTCGGCGAGCCGCCAGGCACCCCCGGTCTGCGCCGTGAGCGCCGCATCGAGCGTCGTCGCCGGCGCCAGGACGGCGATCGCGACGATCGCCGCCACGACGAGGAACAGGCCCGACGCGCAGATCGCCGTCCGTCGCATCACCGCGCCGGACCCGATCGCGTGAGTGCGAGTTGCGCGCGCACGCTGCCGGGAGCGACGCGCGCGAGCAGCGTCGCCTCGACCACGCGGACGCCTTCGTCGTGCGATAGCGCGTCGAGCGCGCGCACCAGGGTGTCGAAGTGGGCGTCCGGGATGACGACATCGATGCGACCGTCGGCGTCGGTACGGGCGCGTGAGAGCGCTACGAGGCCGTGCCCGGCGAGGACGCGATCGACCGCCGCCGCGGCATCGCCGGCCCGCGCGGGCGCGATCGCATGCGCGAGGCTGGCGTCCTCGGCGAGCTGGCTGCGGGCGGTCGCGAGGACCCCGCGCGCTCGCGCCAGATCGGCGCCGGCGCGGCCGACGGCGTCCTGCAGCGGGACGACGATCCACAGCAGGATCGCTGCGACGAGCAGCAGGACGACAATCGCAGCGGCCGCGATGCGCGCGCGCGCGCCGGCGCGGTTCCAGGCGTCGATGACCGGCGCCGGCGTCACACCCCACCTCGAGCCGCCGGGTCGATCGTCAGTCGCATGCGCGCGCCCGAAGCAACCGGCGCGACGAGAGCGTCGACACCGGCGTCGGCGAGGCCGCGCGTGATGCCGGCGACGGTGTCCGCGCGCGTGGCGGCAAA
>DASYXO010000197.1:0-1521 GCA_035934825.1 Casimicrobiaceae bacterium | reverse complement strand
CACGTACTCCCTCGAGCAGCTCGACCAGTTCGTGCGGCGCCTGAACGGCACCGGCTATTTCTCGAGCGTCCGGGCGGCGATCGACACCGATCCCGCACACGCAGCCGACGCGCCGGTCCGAGTCGCGGTGATCGAGGCACCGCCGAAGCGAGTCGAAACGGGAATCGGCTATTCCACCGATACGGCGTTCCGCGCCAATCTCAGCTACCGCGACGTCGACTTCGCCTCGCGCGCACTGCAGCTCTACCTCGACACGCGCATCGAGTCCAAGCTCCAGAACGCGGCACTGCGTCTCGTTGCTCCGCCGGCGACCAACGGCTGGTCGGCCTCGACCTTCGCCAACGTCGAGCGCACCGACATCGCCGGGCTCATCACCCAAACCGGCGCGGTCGGTGCGCGGATGAGCTCGCTCGACGAGCGCAACCAGTGGCAATACGGCGCGGCGCTCTACCTCGACCAACAGCGGCCGATCGGCGCGCAGGCGATTTCCTCGCACGCGCTCTACGTCGATGTCGAGCGCGCGTGGCGACGCGTCGACGATCTCGCCGCGCCGACGCAGGGCTACAGCGCGCTCCTGCAGCTCGGCGCCGGCGTTCCTGGCGCGTCGACGCGCGGCTTCGAGCGCGCGATCGGGCATTTCGCCGCCTGGTGGCCGCTCGGCCGCCAATGGTCGCTTTCGATGCGCGCGGAAGCGGGCGCGGTGCTGGCAGCAAGTCGCGAAGGCATTCCGTCGACGCTGCTGTTTCGCACCGGTGGCGACACGACGGTGCGCGGCTACGCGTTCGAGAGCCTGGGCGTGAAGCAAGGCGACGCGATCGTGCCCGGCCGCTACTACGGCGCGGCGAGCGTCGAAGCCACACGCTGGCTCAACGATACCTTCGGCATCGCGACGTTCGTCGACGCCGGCAACGCGTTCGACCGCGTCGTGGATTCGCGCGCGGCCGTCGGCTATGGCATAGGCGCGCGCGTGCGCACGCCGATCGGCCCGTTGCGACTCGACGTCGCCTACGGCGAGCAGTCACGCCAGGTGCGCCTGCACTTCTCGGTCGGACTCTCGTTCTGATCGATGGCCGACGTGGCGACATCCGACATGCAAGCGCCTCCGCAGCAGCGCAGGCGGCGCGCATGGAAACTCGTGTTGGCGGCGATTGCGATCGTTGCCGTCGTTCTCGCTGCGCTGCTCGGCTGGATGCTGTCCGAGCGCGGACTGCCGTTCATCGTCGCGCGCATCGTCGCACAAAGCGGCGGACGCATCAGCGTCGAGCAGCCCAGCGGATCGATCGCGGGGACGATGCGCTTTCGCCGCATCACCTGGCATGGCACCGATGCGACGGTGATCGCCGACGACGTGGCTGTCGACTGGAATCCGGGCGCGCTGTGGTCGTCGCGGTTGTCGATCCGCGGCCTGGGCGCCCAGCACGTCGACATCTCGATCAAGCCGTCTGCGACGGCCACGGCGCCTCCGACGGACCTGGCGCTCCCGATCGCCGTATCGATCGAACGCCTCGACATCGCGCGAAT
>DASYXO010000194.1:0-8417 GCA_035934825.1 Casimicrobiaceae bacterium | reverse complement strand
CACGTACTTCAGGTGGATGCGGGTGAAGACCTTGGGCTCGACGGGGGCGCGCTCCGCCTCGGCCTCGACGACGCAATCGGTGATCGGCTGGCGCGCCTTCTTCAGGATCCAGACCACGTCGAAGGCGGAGCAGGTTGCCGTCCCCGCCAACACGAGTTCCATCGGGCGCATCCCGATATTGCGTCCGCCGGCCTCCGGCGCGCCATCGACGACAACCGCGTGCCCGCTACCGGTTTCCGCGACGAAGGACACACCCTCGACCCACTTGACTCTGGTTTTCATGGCGTCCCTGCCCGATGGGCCGCGCGGCGGCCGAATGGGCCGACGGCGTCCAAATCGAAAGAATTTGTATGCGAGACTTGCATTGTGCGCCGCAATATGGAATCCTTGTAACTGTTCGCGGACCTGCCACCTCCTCCTTCGGCACCGCGGACACATTCCTCCATTCTCCTCCTATGGCGGAATCCTCGGCGCGATCCTCAGGGTCGCGCCTCTTTTTTTGAGCGCTCGCGCCGTACTGCGCCGCACCATCCTGCGCCCGAATCGCGGTCCACGGAACCGGGAAGGAGGCCGGCCCCAACCGCCGCGACGCGAAGGCCCAATCGGCGCTGCGGCCTCCATCGGGGATGATCCTCACCCTATCGCCCGCATTGACGAGCGTCACCCAGGAATAGTATACTTATCGACTTTGCTGAATCCAGGTGCCGCGGTCTATGCTGCGGGTACAGACCCGCCATACGATCACGTCGCACGCACAATCCAGATGAAGACCTTTTCCGCCCGACCCCGCGACATCACCCGCGGCTGGTACGTCGTCGACGCCTCCGACAAGGTGCTGGGCCGGCTCGCGACCCAGATCGCCACCAGGCTGCGCGGCAAGCACAAGGCGATCTACACGCCGCATATGGACACCGGCGACTTCATCGTCGTGACAAACGTCGACAAGATCCGGGTGACCGGCAACAAGATCGACGACAAGGTCTATCACCGGCACAGTGGCTACCCGGGCGGCATCACGACGACGACGTTTGGCGAGATGCAATCCCGCTTTCCGGGGCGGGCGCTGGAAAAGGCCGTCAAGGGCATGCTGCCCAAAGGCCCGCTGGGCTACGCGATGATCAAGAAGCTGAAGTGCTATGCGGGCCCGGCCCATCCCCATTCGGCGCAGCAGCCCGTCACGCTGGATCTCTGACCGGATTCCCCGCGAGCGACCACCCAGCACCCACTCACCGCACACCCTCACACTCGACTGCAATGATCGGCAACTACTACTATGGCACGGGACGTCGCAAGACGTCGGTGGCACGCGTGTTCCTGAAGAGCGGCGAGGGCAAGATCATCGTCAACGAGAAACCGATCGACCAGTTCTTCACGCGCGAGACCGGGCGCATGGTCGCCCGCCAGCCGCTGGTGCTGACGAGCCACGAGAAGACGTTCGACATCATGGTCAATGTCGGTGGCGGCGGCGAATCGGGCCAGGCCGGTGCGGTCCGGCACGGCATTACCCGCGCGCTGATCGACTACGACGCGCAGCTCAAGCCCGCGCTTTCGAAAGCCGGGCTCGTGACGCGCGATGCGCGCGAGGTCGAACGAAAGAAGGTCGGCCTGCACAAGGCGCGGCGCCGCAAGCAGTTCTCGAAGCGCTAGACGCGATTCGAGCACCAAGCGAAAAAGGGCCGCCCAGCGCGGCCCTTTTTCATTTTTGGCCTTCGTTCGTTCCTGGGCGCTTTTTCTTCTAGAATCCCCCACACCTCGGGTCGGAACCATGATCAAGATCGGCATTGTCGGCGGCACCGGCTACACGGGCGTCGAACTGCTGCGCATCCTCGCGCAGCATCCGCAGGCCAACGTGCGCGCGATCACGTCGCGCAAGGATGCCGGCACCCGTGTCGCGCAGATGTTTCCCAGCCTGCGCGGACGCTACGACCTCGCATTCGCCGATCCTGGCGAAGCCAACCTGAAGTCCTGCGATGTCGTCTTCTTCGCGACGCCGCACGGGGTCGCGATGACGCAGGCACGTGAGCTCCTGGGCGCTGGCGTGCGGATCATCGACCTCGCCGCGGATTTCCGGCTGTCCGATCCTGCCGAGTTCGAGCGCTGGTACAAGATGCCACACGGCTGCACCGACCTCCTCGCCGAGGCGGTATACGGCATTCCCGAGATCAACCGTGAGGCGGTCCGCAAGGCACGCATCGTCGGCAATCCGGGCTGCTATCCCACCGCCGTGCAGCTGGGCTTCCTGCCGCTGATCGAGGCAGGTCTCGTCGACACGACGCAGCTGATCGCCGACTGCAAGTCCGGTGTCTCGGGTGCCGGCCGCAAGGCCGAGCTCGGCCTCACGTTTTCAGAGGCGTCGGACAACTTCGCCGCCTACGGCATCGCCGGGCACCGGCACCTGCCCGAGATCGTCCAGGGGCTGAATCGCGCCTCATCCAAGCCGGTGCGACTGGTATTCACGCCGCACCTGGCGCCGATGATCCGCGGCATCCTCGCGACCCTCTACGCCCCGCTCATCGACCCCGCGGTCGACCTGCAGGCGCTGTTCGAGGCCCGCTACGCCGGCGAGCCGTTCGTCGACGTCATGCCGCCGGGGTCGCTCCCGGACACCCGCAGCGTCCGCGCATCGAACATGCTGCGCATCGCCGTGCACCGGCCGCCGGATTCCGACCTTGCACTGGTCGTCGCGGTCGAGGACAACCTCGTCAAGGGGGCGGCCGGGCAAGCGATCCAGAACATGAACCTCATGTTCGGGCTGCCCGAAACCACGGGTCTCGAGGCCGTCGCGGTCCTGCCCTGACACCCTGGGTCCCGCGCGCTGGCGCGGCCCGAGGGGCGGCGTCGCGCGCGTGCCCAGTTCAGCATCCACGCCCCACGGATCGCCCGTGCGCAGCCGGCTGCCCCCGGTGGGGTCGCCCGCTGGCGACTGCGGCGCGCGCCGGCCTTGTTGCAGGGTCAACTACGCAGCACGTCAGCCGAACTACGCGAGCGCGACTTCCAGCTCGGATGCGACCTCGCGCGCGCATTTGGAGCGTGCAGTCGCCGGAGAGGCACGTCACGGATTTAACAGCATTAAACATGCAATTGAATGAGGAAGCCGTATTTTTGAAGGAGTTAGTCACAAATTGCAACGCCGAACCTCACGTGAGCAGACCCCGTCTCGCTCTCGACCGCCCGAGCGACCCTACTTGGCACTCTCGCTTGCGAGTCGTTCGGGGCGGTCGTCCGAACCACAACCTCGCCAGGCGGGACGACCCTGATGCTCGCCTTCGGATGCTGTCAGCGGGCCGAGGGACGCTCCCGTTTTCCGCCCGGAATCCCGGGAGACGTTGCGGATCGAGCGGCTATCCGGATGCGCCGACGGCGCGCCGATCGCCGGCCGGAGCCGGACATACGGGCGACATTGACGAACCCCTGAGGTGACCCCATGTTAGAGAGCAGAAGCGGCGTGCACCGCCCCGCAAGCGCATTGACTGCCTGATCGGGGCCGCGGTGATCGTCCACGGCATGATCGAGTTCCCCGGCGGCTTGCGCATCGAAGGGCCGGTCGACGACTGCGTGGAACTGCCGGCCAGGGCCCACGTCATCAGACGGTCTGACCTACCGGACGCTGGAGGTGCGGCCGGGTACCGTCGTCGAGGAGCGCCGAAATCGGGCCGAACCGGGGCCGGCGCCGGTGGTCGAACTGCGGCGCGCACCTGCGGACTGAGGTGGTCCGCGGTCCGGTTGCTTTGACTCGCACACTCGGCACCGGGATAATGGGCGACATCGAGGGACGGTAACTGGAGCGATCATGAATGCAATGAATGAAATGCCGAGCCCGCTGGTGTTCACGGACGCGGCCGCGGCCAAGGTGAAGACGCTGATCGAGGAAGAAGGCAACACGGACTTGAAGCTGCGCGTGTTCGTGTCGGGCGGCGGCTGCTCGGGCTTCCAATACGGATTCACGTTCGACGAGGTCACGAACGAGGACGACACGGCGATGCAGAAGAACGGCGTGACGCTGCTCATCGACCCGATGAGCTACCAGTACCTGGTCGGCGCCGAGATCGACTACCAGGAGGGTCTCGAAGGCGCGCAATTCGTGATCAAGAATCCGAACGCGACGACGACCTGCGGCTGCGGGTCGAGCTTCTCGGCCTGAGCGACATCGCCGCTCGCGCAGTGGGGGGCCCGACGGGCCCCTTTTTGTTGCTCCCGAGAAATGGGGTCAGAGCCGCGAGAAATGGGGTCAGAGCCGTAATAATTCCCTCGGACGGCGCTCGGCATGGGGCGCCGGCCCAGCCGAAATTATTACGGCTCTGACCCCCTTTCTCGCGGCTCTGACCCCATTTCTCGCTGACCCCATCATTCGATCGCCGATTCAGCGCGGATAGATCGCCCCAAGCACGCGCGAGCCCGCGGCGCCGGTGACCGAGGGCAGGTTGCCCGGGCGTCCGGCCAGCGTTTCGCGCGCAAGCCACGCGAAAGCCAGTGCTTCCACCTGGTCGACGGGTACGCCCTCTTCGGCGGTGGTCGCGACCGGGCGCGGCGCGAGCTCGCGCGCGAGTCCATGCATCAGCGCGTGATTGTTCGCCCCACCGCCGCAGACGAGGATCTCGTCGGCGCCCGGTGCTCGCGCACGGATTGCATCGGCGATCGTGCGCGTCGTCAGCGCGACCAGGGTCGCCTGGACGTCCTCTGGCGCGCGGCTCGTTCCGGCCTTGGCGAGCCGCCCCTCGAGCCAAGCGAGGTCGAACTTGTCCCGGTGCGTGCTCTTGGGTGGCCGGGCCACAAAGAACGAATCGTCGAGCAGAACCGCCAGCAGCGCTGCGTCGACCTCGCCGGTCGCGGCCCAGGCACCTTCGGCATCGAAGATGGTTCCACGATTGCGCGCGCACCACAGGTCGGAGAGCACGTTGCCAGGCCCGGTATCGAAGCCGTGGATCGCGCCATCGGCGGGCAGGTCGGTGATGTTCGCGACCCCGCCGACGTTGACGATGACGCGATGCGAGTCCGGCCGCGCGAACAGCGCCGCGTGAAACGCGGGCACCAGCGGCGCGCCCTGGCCTCCCGCGGCGACGTCGCGGCTCCTGAAATCGGCAACCACCACCATGCCGCTGCGCTCGACGACGCGCGCCGCATTGTTGAGCTGGAACGTGAACCCGCGGTCGGGACGGTGGCGCAGGGTCTGGCCGTGCACGCCCGCAGCGCGGACCTGCTCCGGCTCGAGGCTCGCGGCCGCAAGCGCCTTGGCGATCGCCTCGGCGTAGATCTCAGCGAGCATGTACGCGGCGACGCCCGCGCGCGCCAGCTCATTGCTGCCCGGAAGCTGGAGGGCGAGCAACTCGTCGCGCAGCAGCGGCGGATACGCGACGTGCGCTGCGCCGAGTGTCTCGCACGCTGCCCCGGACGACGGAGAAAAATCGGCGATGACGGCGTCCACGCCGTCGAGGCTGGTACCGGACATCACGCCGGCGAACAGGTCGCCGTCCATCGCTAGCCCGTGTGACCGCCGGCAGCTACTCGGCAGCCACCATCTGCGTCACGGGGAACTGATCGGCGACGGCAAGCTCACTCACGAGCGGTGCGACATCGGCCAGGAACTCGCCCTTCTCGTCGGGCGTGATCGGGGCCGCGGCTGGCAGCGCGACCTTCATCGGATCGCGCGGGACACCTGCGACGCGCATTTCGTAATGCAGGTGCGGGCCAGTCGCCCAGCCGGTCATGCCGACGAAGCCGATCGTGTCACCTTGGTGGACGCGCTCGCCGTCGTGCAGCCCCGGCTCGAAGCGCGACAGGTGTCCGTAGACGCTCGTGTACGTCGCGTCGTGCCTCAGCATGATGACGTTGCCGTAGCCGACCTGCGTGCCGACGAATTTCACGACGCCGTCGGCGGTCGCGTGCACCGGCGTTCCGATCGGCGCGGCGAAGTCGGTTCCCGTGTGGGCACGCCAGACGTGGAGATACGGATCCAGGCGCGAGTGCGTGAATCCCGACGTGATCCGCGAGAAAGTGACCGGCGAGCGCAGGAAGGCGCGACGCAGGCTGCGGCCATCGTCGGTGTAGTACGACTCGCTGCCGTCGGGCGCGCGCCACAGGAAAGCGCGGTGCGCAACGCCCTGGTTGTCGAATTCGGCCGCGAGGATCCGTCCAGTTGCCACCGGCTCGCCATCGACGTAGCGCATCTCGTAGATGACGCTGAAGCGGTCGCCGCGCCGGATGTCGTGATAGAAATCGATATCGCCGGCGAATACGTCGACCAGCCCGAGGGTAATCGCATCCGGGAGCCCCGCAGCATCGGCGGCACCGAACAACGACGACTGGATCTCGCCGGTGCGCAGCGTCACGCGCACGTCCGAGGGCTCGCCGTCGCCTTTCACGTGGAATCCTGCGGCGTCGCGCGTGACCGAGAACATCTCGCCGCTGGAGGCGAGAAAGCGCAGGCCGACGAGCCTGCCGTCTTCGTCGGTGGCGACGCGCAGCGCCCGGCCCGGACGCAGCAGGTAGAGCGGTCGCGCGGCCGGGTCGGTGCGCAGGAACTGCATCGCCTCGGCATCGTCGACATCGGCACGCGCCAACAGGCTGCCGATCGTATCGCCGCGCCGCACGCGCTCCTCGTGCCAGTACCGGTCGTCCGTGGTCGCGGGGGCGATGATCTGAGGCAGCTCGAGCGTGCGCGAGACATCGCGGGTGGGGGTCGTGTCGAGCGTCGTGCCCGGCGTGATGCCAAAGGCGGCGACTCCCGACAGGCACAGGATCGCGACAGCGAACGCCTGGCCCGGCGACAGCGTGCGGGGAACTTTGCGCATCGACTGCGCTAGAATCCGAAGTTTGTGCGTAATCAATAAAATCTCGCGCGCGCCGAAAGACAACTGCGCGCCTTCATCATGACCTTCGAGCGGATTATTGCGGTGCTGCGGTCCCACGGGGCGAAACCCGCCGGGGATTGTAGCAGGCTGTCGCGCCGTGCCAAGCGAACGGTCGATCGACGGTGCCCGGGATGATGATGGCATTCGACGTCGAACACCACCTCGGCGTGTTCCGGCGCGGGGCGGACGAGCTGCTGGTCGAGGCCGATTTGCGCGCCAAGCTCGCCCGTGGGGCCCCGCTGCGGATCAAGGAAGGCTTCGACCCGACCCGGCCGGACCTGCACCTGGGCCATACGGTCCAGTTCAACAAGCTGCGTCAGCTGCAGGAACTGGGCCACCACATCATCTTCCTGATCGGCGACTTCACCGGCCTGATCGGCGACCCCACCGGGCGCAATGTCACGCGGCCGCCGCTTACCCGGGACGAGATTGATGCGAACGCGAAGACCTACACCGACCAGGTGTTCCTGATCCTCGACCGCGAGAAGACCGAGGTCGCTTTCAATTCCAAATGGCTCTCCGCGCTGGGCGCGGACGGCATGATCCGCCTCGCCGCGAAATACACGGTCGCCCGGATGCTCGAGCGCGACGATTTCGCCAAGCGCTACAAGTCCGAGCAGCCCATTTCTATCCACGAGTTCCTCTACCCGCTGGCGCAGGGCTACGATTCGGTCGCCCTCAATGCCGACGTCGAGCTGGGCGGCACCGACCAGAAATTCAACCTCCTGGTCGGCCGCGAGCTGCAGCGGCATTACGGCCAGGAGCCGCAGTGCATCCTGACCTTGCCGCTGCTAGAGGGACTCGACGGCGTCAACAAGATGTCGAAATCCCTCGACAACTACGTCGGGATCACCGAGCCGCCTGCGTCGATGTTCGGCAAGCTGATGTCGATCTCCGATACGCTGATGTGGCGCTACTACGAGCTGCTGTCGTTCCGCTCCGAGGGCCAGATCGCGGCGCTGCGGCGCGCATGCGCGGAGGGTCGCAACCCCCGTGACGCCAAGGTGATGCTCGCACAGGAAATCATCGAGCGCTTCCATTCACGTCGGGCGGCCGATGCGGCGCTCGCGGAGTTCGACGCACGCTTCCGCGAAGGCGCCCTCCCCGACGACATCCCCGAGGTGACGCTGCATGCCGCCGGCACAGGGATGCCAATCGCCCAGCTCGCCAAGCAGGCAGGAATCGTCGCATCGACTTCAGACGCGCTGCGACTGATCCAGCAACGGGGATTGAAGCTCGACGGCGACGTCGTCGCCGACAAGTCGCTGATCGTCGCATCGGGCACGACGGTGGTCGTGCAGGCGGGAAAGCGCAGGTTTGCGCGTGTGACGGTCAAGTAGTTGGGGTCAGCGTAAATGGGGTCCGTAAATGGGGTCAGAGCGGTATTAATTCGGCCGCCCAAAATTGGGGTCAGAGCGCTTTTAATTCGCCGGCGTAATTGGGGTCAGAGCGGTAATGGGGCCAAGGGCGAAATTGGGGTCAGAGCTGTAATAATTTGTCCGCCGTAATTGGCGTCAGCGCCGAAATTGGGGTCAGCGAAATTGGGGTCAGAGCGGTAATAATTCGTTC
>DASYXO010000191.1:0-3428 GCA_035934825.1 Casimicrobiaceae bacterium | reverse complement strand
TCCGGCCCGCGGACCGATCGAGACGGCGCGCACGCTCGCCGATTTCGACTCGCCGCTTGCGCTGTTTGCGCGCGCAGTCGCGGGATTGCACACGCGGGCCGATACGCGCGCCGACGGCGGCGCGAGCGTGCTGCTGGTCTGGTGACCCCCGCGCACGACTCCCCTTGCAGCTTCCCCGTACGATGCGAGTTTCCGTTTGTTTCATCGTTCCTGCCCTGCGGAAATCCGGATACACTCGATCGCATCGTCAACCGCAGGTGTCCACCATGTCTCCTGTCAAGTCTTTCCTCGCACGCGTCGCGCTGATCGCGGCCTTCCTGCTTCCCGCCACCGCTCGCGCGACCGATTTCACCGACCTGTGGTGGGTGCCGCAGGAGTCGGGCTGGGGCGCGAACGTCGTGCAATCCGCCACCTTCATGTTCGTCACGTTCTTCATCTACGGTGCAGATCACAGCCCCACCTGGTACAGCGCCGAGCTCACCTGGGACGGAACGCGCTACTCGGGGAACCTCTATCTCACCCAAGGCAGCTTCTGGGCGAGCCCCTGGAATCCCGCCGATCATCCGGATGCGCAGTCGGTCGGCACGGGGAGCTTCACGCCCAGCAGCGTCGATGCCTATCACGCGACGCTGGCGTACACCGTGCCCGGCGTGGGCAGCTTCAGCAAGAGCATCGAGCGCGAGCCGCTGACCCAGATCGCGCTGGGGGGCAACTACCTCGGCGCGCAGGCCGGCGGCTACTCGGGCTGCAACAGCGCTTCGGCCAACGGACCCTATTCCGACAACTACTCGCTGGCGGTGTCGCAGACGACGACCTCGGCCACGCTGACGTTCACCTATGCGAGCGGCGCGACCTGCACCATCTCCGGCGCGACCCTGCAATACGGCCAGCTATTCGACATGCCCAGCGCGTCCTACGCCTGCACCGGCAACCTCAATTACACGACGATCGCCACGCTCTACGAGGTCAAGGCGACGGCCCAGGGCCTCGAGGGACGGCTCGCAGCGAACCTCCCCAACGGTTGCCGCGAGGACGCGAATTTCGCGGGAGTGCTGTACTAGCGACCGCCCGGCGGCATGCACGGAAAACAGCGATTCTCCATGCGCGTCGGCCACGACCTGGGTGGCAAACCTCGACGTCGGGCCCCGGTGCCCGGTCGGAGCCCCGTCAGGGCGGCGGCGCGATGTATCCGGTCGCGATTCTTCGCTTTTGAAGTGCCGCCTCCCCGGTGCCAGCATCGCGCCCGGAGGAGCCGCCGTCACCCGAAGAACATGAGCAAACGGAGACCGACCGGCTGCTCTCCGCCACCGCCTGGACCGTTGTCGACCGGCCCCAGGCGATCATGCTCCGCATCGTCGATCGCACCGCGCGCGGAAACCAAGGTCGAGCCGCGCCCGTTCGAGGGCCGATTGCTGCATGAGCTGGAGGGAGCGCTGCTGCCGCAGGGAGAGGTGTACGCCGAGTTCTACCTGCACTCCCACGCTCCGGCCGTCGACCATGGCGCGCTCCCCGCGGCCCGCAGTCGGCGCCCCCGCGCCGGCGCTCACTCGACCGTGTAGATCATCCACGACACTCCGAAACGGTCGGTCACCATGCCGAAGCGCGGCGAGAAGAACGTTTTCGCGAGCGGCATCTGCACGTGTCCGCCGTCGGTCAACGCCTTGAACATCCTGTCGGCAGTCGCGATGTCGGGGGCGACGATGGTGAGCGAGAAGCCCCGGAACTCGGGCTTGCCCTGGCAGTGGCCGTCGGAAGCCAGCACCACCGAGTCGCCGATGCGCAAGTTCGCGTGCATGACCTTGTTCTCGGAGCCGGGCGGGACCATTCCCGCCTGCGGGGGCTCGGGGTTGTCCTTGTTGCGCATCAGCATCGTCACTTCCGCGCCGAGCGCCCGGCGGTAGAACTCGATCGCTTCCTCGCAGCGGCCGTCGAAAAACAGGTAGGGCTGGATCTGCATGATGTCTCCTTCGGGGTGGTGGGAACGGCGCCATCCTGCGATCGCGCCGCGGGGGGGTGGTCTTCGTCGCTCGGGTGCAGCCCGCGCGCCTGGGCGCTACGGCGTCTGCGGCGGGACCAGGCCGAGCACGCGCCGCGTATGCGCGTCATCGGCGATCGGTCGTACTTCGACACAACCGTCGCGCGCGCTGGGGATCCGCGACGCGATCAGGATTGCCTCGTTCAGGTCACGGGCTTCGACGACGAAGTAGCCACCGAGCTGCTCCTTCGTTTCGGCGAACGGGCCGTCGGTGGTTGCGACCTTGCCATTGCGCACGCGCACGGTGACCGCGGTCTCGCGCGGCAGCAGGCGATTGCCGCCAACGTAGTGGCCGCTGGCGCGAATCGAGCGGGCGAACTCGAGGTAATCACCCATGGTCCGCTCGGCCTCGGCCGCCGGAAGCTGCTCCATGACAGTCTCGGCGCATATCAGGCACAGGAATTCCATCGCGCGCTCCTCGAGTCGTGGGTGCTCTCGAGCGCCAGCGGGCGAACCTCGATTGCGCCGCCGGCGGGCAGCGTCGGGATGCGCCGCGCGATCGCCAGCGCCGCGTCGAGGTCGCGACATTCGACCAGGTGATAGCCGACGAGCTGTTCCCTGGTCTGGGCGAACGGTCCGTCGGTCACCACCGGCTTGCCGTCGCGCTCGCGCAGCGTGGTCGCAGTGGCGCTCGGCGCGAGATTGCCGCCGGCGCGGTAGTGACCGCTCGCGACCAGGTTGTCCAGTACCTCGCGATACTCCTGCATGATCTGGTCGCGCCGGTTTCGCGACAGCTCGTTCCAGCAGGTCTCGTCGAAGCAGCACAGCAGCAGGTATCGCATCGAACGGTCTCCATCGGGCGGGGCGATCGGATTCCTGCCCCGGCATTCTTCAGTCGAACGGCATGCCTCGAAATCGACATCGCCTTTCAGCCCGGCAGCTCGGCCAGCCGTCGCTCGAGGAAGCGGCGCTCGGGTACCTGGTGCGCCAGCGCAATCGCGCGCTGGTACGAGGATCGCGCTTCCGCCGTCATTCCGAGCCGCCGGCACAGGTCGGCGCGCGCCGCGTGTGCGAGGTGATAGGCGTCCAGTGCGCCGCCTGCGAGCAGGGCGTCGACCAGTGTGAGCGCGGCGGCAGGGCCGTCGCGCATCGCGACCGCGACGGCGCGATTGAGCTCGACCACCGGCGAGGGCTCGGCGCGCAGCAGCAGGTCGTAGAGCTCGACGATGCGTCCCCAGTCGGTCGCCTCGGCGCGCGCCGCCCGCGCGTGCACCGCGGCGATCGCGGCCTGGATCGTGTACGCGCCGACATGCCCCGCTGCGAGCGCTCGCTCGACCAGCGCCGACCCTTCGGCGATCAGGTCGGCATTCCACAGCGCGCGATCCTGCTCGGCCAGCAGCACCAGGTCCCCGGCCGGCGTCGAGCGCGCCGCGCGCCGCGACTCCTGCAGCAG
>DASYXO010000176.1:0-4709 GCA_035934825.1 Casimicrobiaceae bacterium | reverse complement strand
GTCGGCGTCGTCACGCAGCACGGTGAAAGCCGCGACCGCGAATCCGCTGCCCGACAGGAAAGTCTTCTCGCTGATCCGGTCCTGGGCGATCGCGACGCTGGCGGCCCCCGGAGTCACGCGCAGGTCGCGCGCGAGGAACTCGAGCGCGGCGGCCGGGACATTCTCGAACTCGGTTGTTGCCGCGCGGCACGCCTCCCGCAGCGCGGAGAGGCCCTGGGGGTCGAGGTAGTCGGCGCATACATGCCGATCGGCAACGCTGCCCGCCGGGCTTTCGGATCCGGGGTCGAGGACGGCGACCCGGTAGCCGAGGCTCTGGGCCGCCATGCAGAACATGCGGCCGAGCTGGCCGCCTCCGAGCAACCCCAGCCATTCGCCGGGCACGATCGGCGGCCGTGCGCGCGACTCGTCGTCCGGGCGCTGCGCGGGCTCGCTCACGCCGCAGGGGGTATGCGCATCGCCCGCGCGGCGTTCGTCTGTTTCTGGCGCAACGCCGCGAGCTTCCTGGCCAGCGACGGGTCGGCCGCGGCGAGCACGGCGACGGCGAACAGCGCGGCATTCGCTGCCCCGGCTTCGCCGATCGCGAACGTCGCGACGGGTACGCCCTTGGGCATCTGGACGATCGACAGCAGCGAATCCTCGCCGCGCAGGTATTTGGACGGCACGGGAACGCCCAGGACCGGAACCAGGGTCTTCGACGCCAGCATGCCGGGCAGGTGGGCCGCGCCGCCGGCGCCGGCGATGATCGCGCGCAGGCCGCGGGGCCCGGCATCCTCCGCGTACTCGAACATGTCGTCGGGCATCCGGTGCGCCGACAGGACGCGGGCCTCGTAGGCGACGCCCAGCACCTCCAGCTGCGCAGCCGCATGCTTCATCACGTCCCAATCGCTGTCGCTGCCCATGACCAGGCCGATCAGGGGCGCCGCCTTGCGCAGTGCCATGCGTGATTCCAGTCGACGGATGTCGACGCGGATTCTAGCGCAAGCGCCGCGGGCGCAGGACATTTGCGCGCGGCCGTCGCGGCGACGCAACGTCCCTGTCACCGCCCGGCGGCCCCACCGGCCGCTCATCGAATCCCGGCTGCGGCGAGGTTGTGTGATGGCGCGCGCTTCGGGACAATGGCGCCGTGAGCCTGTTCACGATCCACCGCATTGCGCTCGCAACCAGGTCGCTCGCAGCGTGCCTGCTCCTCGTCGCGTCGACCGCGGCGGTTGCGCAGTCCGAC
Source organism: Casimicrobiaceae bacterium (assembly GCA_035934825.1). Lineage (GTDB taxonomy): Bacteria > Pseudomonadota > Gammaproteobacteria > Burkholderiales > Casimicrobiaceae > VBCG01. The sequence goes on along the minus strand of DASYXO010000176.1, from coordinate 3,487 downwards.
GCCGATTTCCTCGCCGCCCGCGCCGCCTATGACCGTGGCGACTGGGCGGGGCTCGACGCGCTCGCCCCTGCGCTCGCGGCCCATCCGCTCGCCCGCTACGTCGAGTTCTGGCAGATCGACTCGCGGATCGACGATGCGAGCGGACCGGCCGTGCACGCTTTCCTCGCCCGCTATCCGGACGGGCCGCTCGCCGACCGCCTGCGCTCCGACTGGCTGAAATCGCTGGGCAAGCGCGGCGACTGGGCCGACTTCGCCATCGACTATCCACCTCCGTCGGGCCAGGACATCGAGTTGCAATGCTACGGGATCCAGTATCGCTGGCAGCGCGACGGCGCGTCTGCCCTCGCGGCGGCGAAACCGCTGTGGTTCACGGGCAAGACGACGCCCGATGCCTGCCAGCCGCTGTTCGCGGAGCTGATCGCCGGCGGGAACCTGTCCCTCGCCGACCGGCGCGCGCGCTTCCGCCTCGCAACGGCCGCGGGCAACCTTCGGCTCGCCCATGCGATCGCCGACGACATGCCGGGCAACCGGCGGATCACCGCGCGCGAGTTCGCCGAAGTCGATCGCGATCCACTGCGCGCCGTCGCCAAGGGAAAGTTCTCGCTGAAGACGCCGGCCTCGCGCGAGCTGGCGCTCTACGCGGTCGATCGTGCCGCCCTTCGGAACGCCGCCGCGGCGCGCGACGGCTGGCTGAGATGGCGCGGTGGATTGGACGAGACCGACCGCAACTACGGCAATCTCCGCATCGCTTATCACGGCGCGCGGCAGCTCGATGCGCGCGCCAACCAATGGTTCAAGGACGTCCACGACAGCGCAGCGGCGAGCGACGCGCAGGATGCGCAGGACTGGCGAGTCTGGCGCGTGCGCGCCGCACTGCGCGTGCTGGCGTGGGACGACGTTGCGCGCGCCATCGATGCGTTGCCGACCGACCTGCAGCAGCAACCCGTCTGGCGCTACTGGTGGGCGCGCTCGCTCGCTGCAAGCGGCCGCGGCGACGCCGCCCGCAGCGTTTACACCGAACTCCTGGGCGATCTCCATTACTACGGCATGCTCGCCGCCGAGGCACTGGGGCAGGGCGCCGCGCAGCTTGCCGTGGTGAAGCGCAGCGATGCCGCGAAGCCGGACGCCGCAGCCCTGGACGCGTTCGGCGCCAAGCCCGGCGTGCAGCGGGCGGTGAAGCTGGCGCAGCTCGACATGCGTCCCGAATCGTTGCGCGAGTGGGCCTGGGCCATCCGGGGGCTCGACGACGACGGGTTGCTGGTGGCCGCCGAGTACGCGCGCCGCGCGGGGCTCTACGACCGCGCGATCAACACCGCCGAGCGCGCCGCGACCCGTTTCGACTTCGCGTTGCGTTACCTGACACCCTACCGGGCCGAATTCGGGGCGGCGGCACGCGACCAGGGCCTCGACGAAGAGCTTCTGTACGGGATCGCACGGCAGGAATCGCGCTTCATCGCCAACATCGTGTCCGGCGCGGGCGCGGTAGGGCTGATGCAGCTGATGCCGGGCACCGCGCGCTGGATCGCGCGCCAACTCGCCCAGGACGACTATCGCCCCGAGCGGATCGCCAACGTCGGCCTGAACACCCAGTTCGGCGCCTTCTACTTCAAGTACTGGCAGGATCGTCTGGAAAGCCTGCCGGCGCTTGCCGCCGCCGCATACAATGCAGGCCCGCGGCGCGCACAGGCGTGGCGGCCGGCATCGGGCGCGCTGGAAGGTGCGATCTGGGTCGAAACGATTCCCTTCAACGAGACTCGCGATTATGTGAAGCGAGTGCTCGCCAACACGATGCTCTACACCCATGCGCTCGATCGTCCCTACATTCGGCTGACCGAAAGGCTCGGCGTCGTGACCGCACCGTCGGACGACTCGCCTGAGCTCGCGGCGCGGGATCCATGACCTCGACGGCGGGTGCCCGATGAGCGCCACGCAGCGCGTTCTGGTGCTGGGCGGCAGCGGATTCGTTGGTCGCCACGTCGCGGCGAAGCTTTCGGCCGCCGGGCACGACATCGTGGTCATCACCCGCCGCCGGGAACGAGCGCGGCACCTGCTGCTGCTGCCGACCGTGCAGGTCGTCGAAGGCGACCCTTTCGATGGCGCGGTGCTCGCCCGCTACGCCGCGGGTGCGACGGCGTCGATCAATCTGGTGGGCGTCCTGCACGAGCGCGGGCGGCAGACGTTCGAGCGAGCCCATGTGGAGCTGCCCGGCGTGCTCGTCGCCGCCTGCAAGAGTGCGGGCATACGACGCATCCTGCATCTCAGCGCACTGGGTGCCGGCGCAAACGCCCCCAGCCGCTACCTGCGCTCCAAGGCGGCGGGCGAGGCCGCGATCGCGGCGTCGGGGCTGGCGTGGACGGTGTTCGGGCCGTCGGTGATCTTCGGTCCCGAGGATACGTTCCTCAACCTGTTCGCGAAGCTGTCCCGCCTGCTGCCGGTGATCGCGCTGGCCGGCGCGAACGCGCGTTTCCAGCCGGTCTACGTCGGGGATGTCGCGGCGTCCATCGTTGCGGCACTGTCCGACGACGAGACCTCCGGGCAGCGCTACGAGCTTTGCGGGCCTCGCGTCTACACGCTCGAGCAGCTGGTCCGCTACGTCGGCGAGGTGACCGGCGCGGCGCGCCCGATCGTTCCGCTGGGGCCGATGCTCGCGTCGCTGCAGGCGCGCGTGATGGAATGGCTGCCGGGTCCGCTGCTGACGCGCGACAACCTGCTGTCGATGCAGCGCGACAACGTCTGCGACTGCGCATTCCCGTCGCGCTTTCGCGTGACGCCGTCGCCCATCGAGGCGATCGCGCCCGGCTGGCTTGCTCAGGCTTCGCGATCCAGCAGGTTCGACAGCTACCGCGCCCAAAGCGGCCGCTGATGGTCCACGCCCTGTCGCCGCCGGTGCGTGTCTATCGCGTCGGTGGCTCGGTGCGTGATGAATTGCTCGGCCTCGAGGCGGGCGATCGCGATTTTGTCGTCGTCGGCGCGACGCCCGAGACCATGCTCGCCGCGGGTTACACGCCGGTCGGCAGGGATTTCCCGGTGTTCCTGCATCCCGGAACCCGGGACGAATATGCGCTCGCCCGCACCGAGCGGAAATCAGGCCGCGGCTACCGCGGTTTCCGATTCTTCGCCACCGCCGAGGTCACGCTCGAGGACGACCTGCGGCGCCGCGATCTGACGATCAACGCGATGGCGCGCGCGGGCGACGGCAGGCTGATCGATCCCTACGGCGGCGAGGCGGACCTGCGCGCGGGCGTGCTGCGTCACGTGTCGGCCGCGTTCGCCGAGGACCCGCTGCGGGTATTGCGGGTTGCGCGCTTCGCTGCGCGCTTCGCATTCCGCGTCGCGCCGACGACGATGCGGCTGATGCGGGAAATCGTCGCTGCGGGCGAGCTTGCCACGTTGGCGCCCGAACGCGTCTGGCAGGAGCTCGCGCGGGGCCTCTGCGAGGCGCATCCCTCGCGGATGATCAGCGTGCTGCGCCGCTGCCATGCGCTGC
>DASYXO010000155.1:0-1549 GCA_035934825.1 Casimicrobiaceae bacterium | reverse complement strand
TCGCCTCCGGCCTCGGCGCCGAGCACCCACAGGCCCCGCGCCTTCAGCTCGCGCAGCGTGCGCGCGAGATTCGTGACCGCGATCACCGGCACCGTCTCGGCCGCACCGCTTGCGACCTTCGCGACCGTCGCGTTGACGCCGACCGCGCGGTCCCTGGGAACGATCACTGCCTGCGCTCCGAAGGCGTCGGCGCTGCGCAGGCACGCCCCGAGGTTATGCGGATCGGTGACCCCGTCCAGCACCAGCAGCAGCGCCGACGCCGCCAGGTTCTCGAGCACGTCGTCGACGGTCACGTGCGGTCGCTGCGCGTCGACGATCGCGACCACGCCCTGGTGGCTCGTCCCGCCACCCAGTGCGCCGATGCGCGCCGCATCCACCGCGTGCACCGGCACGCCCGCCGTTGCGGCGCGGGCGATCAGCTCCCGGACGCGGGCGTCGCGGCGCGAAGCGTCGATGTAGATCGCCTCGACCGAATCGGCGCGCTGGCGCAGCCTTGCGGTGACGGCGTGGAATCCGGAGAGGGGACGGGTCGGTGACATGTCGCCGGGCCTGGCTCGCGCTGCCCGCGGTGACAGGGGCGACGCGCAACGATTCTACCGGGGCGAAGGACGCACGGCAGGCGATGTGCCAGAATCCGCGCCACACCCGCCCTCGCGGCAATGCCGACGTGATCGCCGACCTGCGCCATTTCCTCGAATGGATGTTGCTCGCGATTGCCGCGCTGATGCCGATCGTCAATCCGCTGGGCGGGGCGCCGGTGTACCTCGCCAAGACGATCGACCTGACGGCGACGCAGCACGCCGACCTGGCGCGTCGGGTCGCAATCAATTGCTTCCTGCTGCTGCTTGCATCGCTGCTGGTCGGCGCCTATGTGCTCGACGTCTTCGGGCTGTCGATCGCGGTCGTCCAGGTCGCGGGAGGTCTGGTCGTCTGCTCGCTGGCTTGGTCGTTGCTGAGCGAGCCCGACGAGCCGCCGGCCTCGGTGAAGGACGCGACCCGCGCACTGACCCAGTCCGATCTCGGCACGCGCGCGTTCTATCCGCTGACGATGCCTCTGACGGTCGGTCCCGGCTCGATCTCGGTCGCGATCACGCTGGGGGCAAACCACGCCCAGGGCGTGCGCTCGCTGATCGTCGAGTCGCTCGCGCACACGGCGGGCATTCTCCTGGTCGCGGTCAGCGTGTTCCTGAGCTATCGCTACGCCGATCGAATCCTGAAACGCCTGGGCCCGACCGGCACCGTCGTGTTGGTTCGGCTGTCCGCGTTCATCCTGCTGTGCATCGGCGTGCAGATCGGCTGGAACGGGGTCTCGACCCTGCTGCGCGGCCTCGGGCCGCGTTGAGCCGCACGCGGCACGCGGACCCGCCGCCGGCCCAGCGGCCGGACGCGCGAGGGCTGATATACTCGCGCGCTTCGTGCCGGTGTAGCTCAGTTGGTAGAGCAGCGCATTCGTAATGCGAAGGTCGAGGGTTCGACTCCTTCCACCGGCACCAATAAATCAATGGCTTACGGCGATTTCAAGTAGCACGACAGGCAGCCGTAACATCAG